>CAZNDQ010000158.1:0-8487 GCA_964571825.1 uncultured Planctomycetales bacterium
CGCGGTGCTGCTGGAGCGTCTGCGGGGGGAATGGGCGCACGCGGGCAGGTCGATCGGGCGGCCGCCGGCATCGGTGGAGTTTTCCGTACTCAGGCGCGATGCGGCACTGGTCGGAGCGGGGCTGGCGGCGATGGCCGCGGCCGGGGGGAAAGCGACCGGGCGAGCAGGCGGAGCGGATCGTTCGATCGTTTGACACAGTGGGAGCGTGAATTAGAATCCGCCGCGCCAATCGTGCGTCAACGGTCTCAGCACAGAGGAGCAACCCATGCGAAACTTCGCCGCGGAGTTTGTCGGCACGTTCATGCTGGTGTTCATCGGGACGTCGGTGGCGACGCTGCAGGGAACGTTGCCGGGGTACGGCGACACGGGATGGCTGGGGATTTCGTTCGCGTTCGGCTTCACGCTGATGGTGCTGGTGCTGGTGATCGGGCCGATCTCGGGGTGTCATGTGAACCCCGCGGTGACGATCCCGATGGCGCTGGCGGGGAAGATGAAGTGGGCGGACGTACCGGGGTATATCTTCTCGCAGTGTCTGGGCGCGACGGCCGCGAGCATCGTGCTGTTGCTGCTGATGAAGGGGATGCCGGGATACGAGCTGGCCAAACACGGGCTGGGGGCAAACGGCAACCCGCACGCGATGACAACGGGATCGCTGTTCGGTTGGGAGGCGGTGATGACGGCGCTGTTCGTGCTGACGATTTTCTGCGCGACGCGGTCGGGCTCTCCGCCGGGCTTTGCGGCGCTGGCGATCGGGGGGTTCCTGCTGGTGGCGCACCTGGTGGGGGCACCGCTGGGGGATTCATCGCTCAACCCGGCGCGCAGCCTGGGGCCGGCGCTGGTCGCGGGCGGGGCGGCGCTGAAGGTTGTGTGGTTGTTCATCGTTGCGCCGGTCGTCGGGGGGGTCGGCGGGCTGCTGTTGTTTAAGCTGGTAAACAACGGCTGATGTGCCGCCGGAAGGTGGCGCGGCTATCATCTCTGCGTACACGCGCGGTCGCACCCCCCGGATGGCCTGCGCAGCCGGTCCGGGAGAATCGTCCTCGCCAGATAATCTGAGATTCGGAGGAAAGATCCATGAAGCGAATGGTGGTGGTTGGTCTTTTGGTGTCAGTGGTGGTCGTCGGCACGGTCGGTGTGTCGGCGGAGATGACGCCGGAGTGGGAGAAGGCGAATCCGGTCTTGGCGCTGCCGCAGCCGCCGCTGGGGATTTCGTCGGAGTGGTCGGAGCTGGAGGAGCCGCCGACGCCGGAGCGCGTGCGGCTGGGGCGGTGGCTGTTCTACGACACGCGGCTGAGCCAGGACGGCACGATCTCGTGCGCGACGTGTCACCGGCCGGAGCACGCGTTCTCGGAGCCGACGCCGGTGTCGACGGGCATCCACGGGCAGAAGGGCGCGCGCAAGGCGCCGTCGTTCATCAACCAGGCGTGGACGCTGTATCCGCACTTCTTCTGGGACGGGCGGGCGGCCTCGCTGGAGGAGCAGGCGCTGGGGCCGGTGGCGAACCCGATCGAGATGGGGAACACGGTGGAGGCGATGATCTCGACGGTGGGCGGGATCAGCGGGTACGCGAAGTATTTCGCGGAGGCGTTCGGCACGCCGGAGATCACGCAGGAGCGGGTGGCCAAGGCGATCGCCGATTATGAGCGGACGCGGATGAGCGGGAACTCAGCCTGGGACCGGTGGCGAAAGAACCGCGACGAGTCGGCCGTGTCGGAGCAGGTGAAGAAAGGGCACGAGCTGTTTCATGGGAAGGCGGAATGCAACCAGTGCCACCTGGGGCAGAACTTCACCGACAGCCTGTTCCACAATCTGGGGATCGGCTGGGACGCGAAGTCGAGCAAGTTTGCCGACGAGGGACGGATCGTGGTGTCGAAGAAGGCGGAGGACATGGGGGCGTTCAAGACGCCGACGCTGCGCGAGGTGACGAAGCATGCGCCGTACATGCATGACGGGTCGATCAAGACGCTGCGGGAGGTGGTGGAGCACTACAACAAGGGGGGGACGCCGAACCCGCACCTTTCGCCGAAGATCCGCAAGCTGAACCTGACAGCGGAGGAGGTGGACGCGCTGGTGGCGTTCATGGAGGCGCTGGACGGGGAGGGGTACATGGACACGGCGCCGGCGGCGTTTCCGCAGTAGTCGGGCGTGGGCAGGCTCGGGTTGATTGAGGCGTTTCGGGGGACGTCGCGGGAGTGGGCGATTTTGATTGACGGACGGGCGGAGCGGGACTTGAATCTGGATGTGTGGGGGGCCGGAGCAGTTCCGGTCTCCGGTTGATGGTGTGGACAGGTGAGAAGGAGGTCGTGCGATGGGTGCGCTGGAAATTCTGACGTATCCGATTCGGTTTTTGCTGTTCGTGGTGACGTACCCGCTGCGGTTCCTGGGTGCGGACTTCAACTGGGGGATTCTCTGAAGGAGGCATCACACCCGAATTATGAACACGCGTCGCCGCAGCGTGGTTGACATGACCCGCTGCGGCGAATTCTTTTCCGGCGGCCTGCGGCTGCCGGGGACCGGACCGCGCACCGTAAGGGAATCACAAAAGCGGCGAGAGTCGGTGCATGATCGAAAAGATCCTGACGATCGGAGCGTATCGGTACGACGCGGGGACGTTCATTGGGGCGTTGAAGGCGGTGCGGGTCGATCTGTTCGTTGACGTGCGGGCGCGGCGGGGGATGCGCGGGGCTGACTACGCCTTCGCCAACGCGGCGCGGCTGGAGGCGGCGCTGGCGGCGGCGGGCATCCCATACGTGCACGCGAAAGAGCTGGCGCCGAGCGATGCGATCCGGAAAAGGCAGCAGGCGGCCGATGCGGCCGCGGGAGTGGCGACGCGGGCGCGGACGCGGCTGAGCGCGGCGTTCGTCTCGGCGTATCGGGCGCAGGTGCTGGCGCAGTTCGATTCGCGCCGGTTCGTTGAAGCATACTGCGGGCGCGCGAGGCGGCCGGCGCTGTTCTGCGTCGAGCACGAGCCGGCGGCGTGTCATCGGGCGCTGCTGGCGGAGCGGATCGCGCGCGACCTGGGCGTGCCGATGGTACACCTCAGGGCGTGAGCGCGGCGAGGCCGGGTTCGAGGCCACGTGTTTACGCAGAGGAAGCCACGTCCCCTCATTTTTTTTCGATGGAAGGATGGTGGCGACCGAACTCAGACATACGTTATCGCGTATCCGGGCGTGGAAGCGACGGCACCCGAGCGGGGATTCGCCCTCGAGGTCGCACGCTCGCACAAAACGAGGTGACGCATGCGCACACGTCGCGTTCCGCGCGAACTGCGAGTTGCCCCGCGGCTGAACACAGACCTGTGCACCTCGCCGCCGCGACCTCTGCACGCGCTGCTGATCAATCCGTTTTATGCCAAAGACCCGCATGCGAGCTTCGGCAAGCACGTTCTGACGCCGACGCTGGCGCTGACGAGCATCGCCGGAGCGACCCCGCCGAATTGGAACTTGCGCTATTGGGACGAGAACCTGCTGCAGGGTCCACCGCCGCACAGTCCCTTTCCGCGGGTGGTCGGTATCAGCGTGCACCTGACGTTCGCGCGACGGGCGTATGAACTGGCCGGCTGGTATCGACGGCGCGGTGCATTGGTGGTCCTGGGCGGGCTGCACGTGCTCTCCTGTCCGGAGGAGGCGGCGCCGCACGCCGATGTGCTGGCCGTCGGCGAGGGCGTGCAACTCTGGCCGCGCATCCTGCACGACGTGGAATCCGGCCGCGTGCAGCAAGTCTATCGCGGCGATTACACGCGTCCCTATCGCGACGACCCTCCGCCGCGGCGATCACTGCTCCCGCGCGAGAGCTTTCTGACGACGACCAGCCTGATTGCGACGCGCGGCTGTCATAACCGCTGCGGCTTTTGTTACCTGTCCACGGAGGGACTGCACATGCCCTATCAACTGCGCGATCCAGCCCAGGTTGTGGCAGAGTGGATGGCCGACGGCACCCCCTATGCGGTCTTTACAGACAACAATCTGGGCTCCCGGCCGGATTATCTGCGTCGATTGTGCCGGGCGCTGCGGCCGTTGGAGCGCATCTGGAGCGCGGCGGTCACCATCGACGTCACGAACAACCCCGCGCTGGTGCGGGAGATGGCGCTGGCCGGGTGTACCGGCGTATTCGTCGGGTTTGAGTCGCTGGCCAACGAGAACATCCGGGAGGCAGGCAAGCGCTCGCCGCGCACGGAGGACTATGCGCGCCGCGTCCGCATCCTGCACGACCATGGCATTCAGGTGAACGGCAGCTTCGTGTTCGGCTTCGACCACGATGATCCTGGCGTGTTCGCTCGAACGGCCGAATGGGTGGAGGAGAATCGCCTTGAGTGCGCCACGTTTCACATCCTCACACCGTATCCCGGCACGCCGCTGTTCTCACAAATGGAGGCGGAGGGGCGGCTGCTGCATCGGGACTGGTCGCTCTATGACACAGCGCATGTAGTATTTCAGCCTCGGCGCATGACAGTAGACGAACTCGCCGCGGGCTACGCCTGGTGTTATGAGCGGCTCTTCTCGCACGCCTCGATCTGGCGCCGGCGCCCGAAAGACGTTCGCGCCGTTCTGCCCTACCTGGCGATGAGTTATCTCTACAAACGATCCAACTGCATCTGGCACCTGCTCATCCGTCACCGCATGGTGAACAGCGTCTGGCGCCCATTGGTCGAATGGACGCGGCGCCGCCATGTGCGCTTCCGGCGAGGACTTGAACGCAGGCTCACAGTAGCGCACGTCCCCGCCGTGGTGGTCAGCGCGGGCGTGTGACGGCGGCGGCGATGCACCGTGCCTCATCGCGCGGCCAGGTGTTTGGCGATGTTCTCGAGTTGCGCGTCCCAGCCGCCGGAGTTCATGCGGAATGCGTCCGCCCGCCGCGAAGCCGGCAGGGCGTCGAAGCCGGTTTCGACGACCTTGAGCAGGGTGCCGCCCTCAGCCTCTTCCAACTCGAAGACGACGAGGGTGCGCGGCTCCGTTGAGTAGTCGACTTTGGGATCGATGGCGGCCGGGTGCCAGCGCCACGACAGTATCCGCTCGGGCTCGACGCGCTCCACCGTCACGTCGAACACAATGTGTTCGTACCCCGCAATCGTGATCTGCCCCTTCGTCTGCTGCCCCGGCGCAAAAGTCTGCCCGCGCAGGTTGGCCCCGAACCAGTTGCCGAACTCCTCGGCGTTGGAGATGGCCCGCCAGACGCGCGAGCGCGGCGCCCGCAGCAATATCTCCCGTTCGATGCGATCCGTTGATGTCGCCATCATGTTTTTCTCCTTTCTGCACTCGTTTCCGTCCGACGGCCACGTTCCGCCGGACGACGCGTCACGGATTCTTTTCCAGGTGCGCCGCCAGCGCATCGAGGCGCGCCGCCCAGAAGGCCGAGTACCCGGCCGTCCAGTCGTGCACGGCCCGCAGGGGGGCCGCGCGCAGGCGATAGAGGCGCCGATTTCCCATCGACTTCACGGTCACGAGGCGGGCGTTGCGGAGTTTCTTGAGGTGCTGCGAGACGGCCGGGAGCGAGCAGTTGAAGCGCGCAGCCAGCGTGCCAACGTCGCTGTCACCGCGGGCGAGGAGGTCGAGGAGGCGGCGTCGGGTGGGGTCGGCGATGGCGGCGAAAACGTCGGCGTTCATGGGAGATAGTTTAAGCGATCACTTAAATAGAGTCAAGGAAGAAATGCGGAATGCGGAGGAATTGCGGATTGCGGAACGACCCGAGGTTGAATGTCGGAAGTGGGATGTGGGATGACATGGCGTGCTGGACGGACAGCGCGATTAGAGATCCATCGCTTTGCTCAGGATGACGGATCGCCGATCAGGATGACGGCTTCGTCGCGCATGGGCGGGGCACCCGGCTGGTGTCGAGGAAAATTCTCACTTGGGCGAGTTGTCACGTAGGCGCTTCAGGGCCGCTTCGTCTTCCGCGATCCACGTGTTCACCTGCTCAGGAGTGAACTTGCGCGGCGGCGGGAGCTGCCCGGCCTGCGATCGAAGGCGCGCGGTCAGATAGAACAGCAGTTGCTGCTTGTCAGCGGGCGGAAGCGCGTCCACGGCGGCCTCGATTTCGGCGAGCGTCGTCATCGCAGGTCATTATACTCGGTCATCATGGGATTGACCAAGCGAATCTGTGAACGTCCGAATTGATCGCGGGTGAGCGGTTCGTTGCGCCAGGTGCGGTGGGAACGCTGTTGGAAGGGAAGGCGTACACGGTCGCAGGCTAGCCGGTCGTGGGGGGAGCGGCCGGGGGCGCGGCGCGCCGGCGAGTCATACGAGTTCGACCAGATCAATGGTGGACGGGCGTCGCGGCGCCTTCGCGCGCGATGCGGCGGTCGGCGCGTGGAGCGCTGCGGCGCGGGAAACAAGGAACAGGTATCATGTCCGCCGGGTCGGTTGAAGAATGGAATCACTCCGCCAGATCCGGTGGAAAGCGGAATGAGAAGGCTGGTGCGGCGCGAGTTTGTCGTGGAGCGGCCGGTGGAGGAAGCGTGGCGGCATCTGGCGCGCGTGGAGGCGTGGCCGAGCTGGGCGCAGCACATCCGGCGCGTCGAGCCGCGGCCGAGGGGCGAACTCGGGCCGGCGTCGACGGGCGTAATTCGTCTGCGCAACGGGGTGCGGTCGGCGTTTGCGATGACGGAGTTCGATCCGCCGCGCCACTGGAAGTGGATCGGGCGGTTCCTCTGGCTGGCGGTGCAGTACGATCATCGGTTCGAGGCCGTGGGCGCGGGGCGGACACGGCTGATCTGGACCGTTGACGTGGAGGGGTTTGGGGTGGCGACGATCGGGCGGCTGTTTGCAGCGATCTACGAGAGGAATCTCGACGCGGCGATCCCAGCGCTGGTGGCGGAAATGAACGCCGGCGAATCGCGGAGCGAATGAGTCGGACTCCCAGAGCGCGGCGGACGAAGAGGTGACGGCGATGCAGGCGATGCGGGACGCGGAACGAGCGATGCAGGGTGCGGCGGGGCGCGCGGGCGCGCCGGCTGAAGTCGGGGCGTATGCGATCGAAGTCGAAGACGTCAACAAGTCGTTCGGTCGCGTGCAGGCGGTGCGCAATCTCAACATGCGGATTCCGCGGGGGTCGATCTACGGCTTTCTCGGGCCGAACGGCGCGGGGAAGACGACGACACTGCGGATGATGATGAACATCATCCTGCCGGACAGCGGACGGATTCGGGTATTGGGGCACGCGGATACGTCGATCTCGAAGGACCGCATCGGGTATATGCCGGAGGAGCGGGGGCTGTATCGCAAGATGCGCGTCGGGGACCAGCTCGCGTTTCTGGGGGGGATCCACGGCATGTCGGGTCGGGCGCTGCGTGAGTCGATAGCGCGGTGGATGTCGGCCGTGGGGCTGGCGGGGCACGAAAAGCGGCGCGTGGAGGAGCTGTCGAAGGGGAACCAGCAGAAGCTGCAGTTCGTCGGGACGATGCTGCACGAGCCGGAGCTGCTGATTCTGGATGAGCCGTTTTCGGGGCTGGACCCGGTGAACGTCGATCTGCTGCGGCAGCTCATGCTGCGCTGCCGGGATGAGGGGCGGACGGTGATTTTTTCGACGCACATGATGGAACAGGCGGAAAAGGTGTGCGATTTTCTGCTGCTGATCAACAAGGGGGAGAAGGTGGCGGACGGGACGCTGGCCCAGCTCCGCGCTGCCGACGCCCGCCGCATCGTCCGCCTCGAATGCGACGGCCCGACCGATTTCCTCGACGCGCTGCCCATGGTCGAACATGTGCACCGCAACGCCCGCAGCCTCGAAATCTCCATCCGTGAGGGCGGCGACGCGCAGGAAGTCCTCCGCGCCGCCGTCGCGCAGACGTGGGTGCAGGCGTTCGAGGTGAAGCAGCCGAGCCTGGAAGAGATTTTCATTCACCTGGTGGGGGCGTGCGATGCGTAAGGTGTGGCTGGTGGCGGCGCGGGAATACGGGGAGTCGGTCAAGACGCGGGCGTTTCTGCTGGGCGTGCTGCTGACGCCGCTGATGATGATCGGCATGATCTTCATGACGAAGATGCTGGACCGTCAGGGCGACATCCAGGTATTGCCCGACCGGACGGTGCTGGTGCAGGACGGGTCGGGAGAATTGGGCGAGGCGATGCGTGCGGCGGTCGAGCGGCACAATGAATCACTGCCCAATCAGAAGCTGATCCTGGAGTGGGTCCGGGCGGACGATGCGGGCGTGGAGCCGGCGATCAGCGTCGCCAAGGAGCGCGTGCGCCGGGGCGAGGCGAAGGGGCTGCTGGTCATCGCGGCGACGACGGTGAGCGAGGGCACGCCGCCGGGGCTGTACGTCAACCGCACCGGCGACATGGAGTTTTTCGGGCTGATGCGGCAGATGGTGACGCAGGCGGTGCAGCAGCGTCGCGGGGAGGCGCTGAACCTATCGGTAGAGGCGGTGAAGAAGCTGGCCGAGCGGATCGAGCCGCAGCTATTCGATATTACATCGGCGGGCAAGCAGACGGACCGCATCACGGCGATGATGACGCCGTTCGCGTTCCTGTTCCTGATGTTCATGGGTGTGTTCGG
>CAZNDQ010000159.1:0-8433 GCA_964571825.1 uncultured Planctomycetales bacterium
CAATGAGCATGTCGATGCACTGACTCCGGGCGACGTGGCCGGAGGCGTTGGTGAGAATGGTGCAGAAGTAGTCGGCGTCGGCTTCGTTGAAGCAGGCGTCGGAGTTGAAGTCGCCGATGACGGCCGGGTACTGGAGCGTGCCACCATTGTTGAAGACGAACGGCGCCGGCACGCAGAGGGGATCGGCCAGCGTCGCGCGGGTGCAGGGGACGCAGGCGGGACGGCCGGGGTCCTGCAGCGCATCGGCGAACCTGGCGATGTCGGCGAGCGTGCGCTGCCCGTCGAGATTGAAGTCGCCGACGATCTCGTTGGCGGCGTTGATCGCCTGGCCGGCCGCGACGCCGCCGGGACCGTCCGGATCGAAGGCGTAGTTGCCGGTGACGAACTCGGGCTGGATCGTGCCAAACTCGAAGAAGGAAATCAGGAGCGACTCGAGCGCAGCATCATAATCGGGGTTGGGCGAATAGCCGTCGCCATCGACTCCCTGGTCATCATCGCCCGGGATGTCGGGCGAATCCCGCACGACGCGCATCGCCTTCTTCAGCACGAAGCGGTTGGCCAGCAGCGCGTCGGCCGGCGTGAAGGCGGTGCCGATCTCGGGGAAGGCGGAGTCGCTGTCCTCGACGTTGCGGATATAGTCACGCACGGCGCAGTCGGGATCGCCGAGATAGGGCCAGTTGCCGGGACAGACGGTCGGCTGCTGGTCGTCGAAGGCGGGGTTCTTGGCGCGGATGTACTGCTGGCGCGACCAGATGCGGTACTTGCCGTTGGTGACATTCTCCAGCGTCGGGAGGATGGCCGGTTCGGTGTCGGCGATCTCGCCTGTGGCGTCGGTGAAGTCAACGCGGAGCACGTCGAGGGTGTTGGAGATCGTCGCCGGGGCGGCGGTGGAGCTGGAGGTGTAGCCCATCGCCCAGCGCGCGTTGGCGACGGTGGGATCGACGTGGCTGCTGGAGGTCTTGTCGCTGTAGCGGATCTGCGTGCCGAGTTCGTTGCCCATGGGGGCGGAGTAGTTGCCGTCGTTCTCGCCGTGGCCCCAGCTCACGTCGACGCGCAGGTTGTTGTTGTAGGTATTGCGCGTGCCGGAGTCGACGTCGCGCGTGACGAAGTTCATGTCGACGCCGCTGGAGAAGCGGCCGTGGACGAGGAGCCATTGCAGCTCGACGTCAGTGATCTCGGTCATTCCCAGGCCGGGGTTGGCGAGCACCGAAACGGAGCCGATGGCGACGGTGAAGTCTTCCAGCGCGTCGATTCCGTCCGGGCCGAGCGTGGTGTCGAGGCGGAGGCTCTGGGCGGCCGTGCCGGTCGAGGGGCTGATGGCGGGGTTGAGGCCGTAGCCGGGCTTTCCGGGGCGGGCATTCCAGCGGACGTCGCCGGGGCTGTCCGGCGCGATGGCGAACGCCTGGTTCGACTTGACGTCGGAGACGGCCATCTGCACCAGCGGCTGGGGCGTGGGGCAGTCATAGATGCCGTTGAGCGGGGCGAGGTCGGTGAAGAGCTCGCTCGTCTCGCCCAGGTCGTGGACGCCGTTCATGTTGACGTCATCCCAGGTGAAGAGGTGGTCGCCCTCGCCGGTGTCGCCTGTGTTGGGGATGCCGTCGAGGCCGAAGTCGTCCCAGTTCTCGCACCAGAGGTCGAAGCCGCCGATCGACGTGCCCGAGAGCGGCGGGCGGAAGCGGTTGCGGTTGACCCAGACGGGGTTGTTGGCGTTGGGGCCGAAGGGGGGAATGATGTTACCGGGGGGGTTGCCGATCTGGCTGTCGACAAGGTCCTCGACGCCGCCGACGGAGCCTTCCTCGCGCCAGTAGACGGTCCAGTGGTGGCCGGCGCCGCCATTCGTGCTTGGGGCGAGTTGGTCGAGCTGCACGCCGCGGCAGGGCTCAGGGAAGACGACGAATCCGAAGACGTTGTCGCCGTCGATGTCACCATCGTCGGTGGCGCAGGTGGGGTTGTCGCCGGGCTCGATGGTGCCGTCCATGTCGAGGTCGAGGCCGGTGTCGTGGGTCGAGCCGGCCGCGGTGGTGAAGGTGCGCATGAGGGTGGCACCGGAGAGGGAGATGACGACGGGGGTGCCGCGAGTCGCCGGCTGGGCGTCGGCGTCAGCGGGTGTGTTGTGGGGTCCCTCCGAATTGACCATTTGGTGGACGAATTCGGGCGAGAGGCGCCAGGACGGAACCTCTGCGCGAGCGATTGTGGCGGCCGTGAGCAGCGCGAGCGCGCAGACCGCGGGCCGGCACATTGGACATGTGCTTCTCATTTCCGATGCTCCTTTCCTTCGACTACGATTCGTGCCCGCAGGGATCGGCGCCCATTACGCCGAGATGATCTGCGGGCGCGTTTTTTCTTCCTCCGGTGAATCGGTGCATCAGTTGCTGCGAGGTTTGGCGATCTTGTCCGCCTCGCCGCCCTCGACGCTGTAGATGTAATCGCCCCACTCGCCGGGCGCGTCCGTCTGGTTGTCGGAAGGGACAGTCTGCTCGACGCGCTTGAGACTGACGCTGCCGTCGCAGTAGACAAATTGGGTCGTCGGTTTGCTGGCCGGACCATGGTGTCTGCCCAGCCAGTCAAGACGCGAAACGATCGCGCCGTCGGGTTGCGGCTTGGGATTGATGTCTTTCGCTGTCACGCGCCTGAACGGTGGGATGCCGCGGAAGTCCGGTGGTACCTGGTCGAGATCGATCGTCCCGTCCGTGCCGATGAAGCCGGTCAGCGGGCGATGGCTCTTGCTCACGGGCTCGGAGACCGCGCCATTTCGCGCTTCACCGCTGACGATCCGCCAATCATCCAACATCTCGGCGGCAAAGATGGTGGAGGAAGTGCGCTTGACTCGCTCAGACCTGGCGAAACGGAACACACGCTTGGCACCCTGAAAGCCCTTGACGAACTTGTTGCGTGGACAGAGGGCCTCGTTTGCCGTATACGCCATTCGCCTGACCTGTTTGTCAATCACACCCTCTGTTTCATTTCGCTGTCCGGGGTCGAGGTTGTCGGGAGCGGGATTGGTCGGGGGCAGGCCCTTGCGTTTCATGCGCGGACACTGAAACGCCTTCTCCGGCGCGCCACCGCCCTTGAGCGAGAAGACGAACCACGACCAATGGAGGTATCCACTGACGGCAGCGCCGGGGGTCTGCTGCTGCTGCCCGCCCGGCAGTGTTTTGATTTCCATTCCCTCGTAGAGATAGGACGGCGGATAGTAGCCGGTGTACTCGGTGGCGTAGGTGGCGACGCCCTGTCCGACACCGCGCAGGTTAGCGGCGCAGACGACGGCCTGGGCCTGCTTTCGTGCACCTTGCAGCGACGGCAACAGGATGGAAATCAGCAGAGCGATGATTGAAATCACGACGAGCAGTTCGACGAGGGTGAACCCGCGCTGGCGGGTAGGCGCAGACCGGTAGACGTTCATCCGTGGACCTCCAAAACCTGTTTGACTCTGCCCTTGGCCTCTGGCAACGCGGCGACGAAACGCGACGTGTGTGGGGAATCGGATCCCGCGCGAACCCGATACCGGTGAGCAGAGTAGCCCGGGCGTGTTAAGCGCGTATGAGGAGTGCGCGACGATTCGTTGATGATTCGTTGACGATTGCGCTAAGAACCGCCTGTTGCGTCGCTGCGCTCCGCAACAGAAAGTGCCAGTGACCAGCGGCCGGGGCCGGTTGAGGAGTCCGGAATACCGGGACAAGGAACTGAGGATAGCGGAGCGAGGTATGTCGCGGTTGCACGATGAAGTGGGGAGGCGGCGCAGACGCGCGAGCGCAAGCGCTTGTGAACGTGGGCATGCGCCAGCGTGCACCTGAATGCGAATGGCGCGAAGCGGGAGCGATGCGGGCAGCATCTGCCCAGTTTGCCGGACGGCGGGGGGGCGTGCTTCGCGCGGCGGGCTTGACCGGGGGCCGATTCATGGTATAATGGCCATAGAGCCATGAAGAAGCAAGCGGTCCCATCTCGCAAGCGGTACGAGGCACGGGCACGGGTGGCCAAGGCGCTGGCGCACCCGAGCCGGCTGATGATGCTCGAGGCGCTGGAGGGGGGCGAGCAGTGCGTCTGCGACCTGACGGAGCTGGTCGGCGCGGACCAGTCGACGGTGTCGAAGCACCTGGCGGTGCTGAAGCAGGCGGGGCTGGTGGAGGACCGGCGGAACGGGGTGCAGGTCTTCTATCGCGTCAAGGTGTGCTGCCTGGAAGGGTTCTGGCGCTGTGTGGAGACGGTGCTGTCGGAGAATCTCAAGGCGCAACAGGCGCTGCTGCGGTGAGGCGGCGCGGCCGGAGCGGCTGATTTTTTTCGCTTCATTCATGGCGACATGGCCATACTGGCATGAATCGTGCAGCCGGAGTCCTCCGGAGGCTGGCGGTGATGAAGGCGAAACAACTGAGGATTTTCGGGGCGTTCGTGGCGGTCTTTCTGGCGGCTTATTACCTGCCGCTGGCCAATCCCAAAATCGAAGCGGCGATCATCGAGGCCTTCAAGCTGCTGCAGTGGTATGCGCGAAATCACACACTGGCCTGCGTGGTGCCGGCGCTGTTCATCGCCGGGGGAATCATCACCTTTCTCTCGCAGTCGTCGGTGATGCGCTACCTGGGGCCGGGAACCAACAAGTTTGCGGCGTATGCGGTGGCCTCCGTCGCCGGGATCGTGCTGGCGGTTTGCTCGTGCAGCGTGCTGCCGATGTTCGCGGGAATCTACCAGTTGGGCGCGGGGTTGGGGCCGGCGTCGGCGTTCCTCTACTCGGGGCCGGCGATCAACATTCTGGCGATTTTTTTGACGGCGCGGGTGCTGGGGCTGGACATCGGGTTGTGGCGGGCGATCGGCGCGATCGGCTTTGCGTTTGTGGTCGGACTCGGCATGGCGGGCATCTTCCGCCGGGAGGAGCGGGCCAAAGTGCGCGCGGCCGCGCAGCTCCCCGAGCCCGGCGAGCGCGAGCGACGCGGCTGGCAGAGCGCGCTGCTGCTGGCGGCGATGATCGGCTTTCTCGTGTTCAGCGACTGGTTCAATCCGGGCGACGCGATCGTGCGCCAGACGGACGGCACGGAGATCAAGGGCGTCGTGCTGCAGGAGATGCATGATGAGGTGATGATCCAGGTGCAGGAAAGCGTCGGGGCGATCCGCGCAGGCGAGCGGGTGACGCTGCCGAAGTCGGCGATCACAGAGATCGTCGAGGCGAAATCGTGGGTGATGGAGGTGCATCACGTTCGCTGGTGGCTGGCGGGGCTGTGCGGGCTGGGCGTGGCGGGGATGACGTGGCGCTGGGTCTCGCGCGGCGAGCTGCGGCAGTGGATGGAGAACACGTGGAGCTTTGCCAAGCTGCTGATCCCGCTGCTGTTCGGCGGGGTGTTCGTCGTCGGGTTCATCTCGGCGCTGCTGCCGGACAAGCAGATCGCCATGCTCGTGGGCGACAACAGCCTGCGGGCGAACCTCGTCGGGTCAGTCGTCGGCGCACTGTTCTACTTTGCCACGCTGACTGAGGTGCCGATCACGCAGGCACTGATGGAGCACGGCATGGCGCGGGGCCCGGCGCTGGCGCTGCTGCTGGCGGGCCCGGCACTGTCGCTGCCGAACATGCTGGTGCTGGTGAAGGTGATGGGCGGAAAGAAGACGGCCGCGTTCTGCACGATCATCGTCGTCGTGGCGACGGCGGTGGGGATGATTTACGGCGGGACGCGGGGCGATACGGGCGTTGTCGTCAACGCGGGAGGTCTGCCATGAGTTCGTGTTGTGGAGACGTTGCGGGCGAGACGCTGATCTTCACCTGCGCGGGGGCGGCGCATTGCGGACAGGTGGCGAACCGTGCGGCCATCATGCTGACACAGGAGGGAGTGGGCCAGATTTTCTGCCTGGCGGCGGTGGCGGCGGGAATCGAGGAAAAAAGTGCGCGTGCGCGGCGCGCTGCGACGCGAATCGCCATCGACGGGTGCGAGGATCATTGCACCCGAAAAACGCTGGAGGCGGCGGGGCTGCCCGTGGAGGTGCACGTGGAATTGACGGCGATGGGCATCGAGAAAAAGCCGGCGCGGCCGAGCCTCATCGACGATGCGCGGCGGGCCGCGACGCAGGTGAAGCGGTTGCTGGCAGAGCGGGGTCGCTGACGCCGGCGCGGCATTCATGGGCCGAGATGAAATCTCGACGGAGGTGCGACGATGAAGATCGAGATTCTGGGAACGGGTTGTGCGAAATGCAACATGCTGGAGGCCGTGGCGAAGTCGGCGGCGGAGAAGCTCGGCGTGCCGTTTGCGATCGAGCACATCCGCGACATCAACGAGATCGTGCGTCGCGGGGTGATGCTGACGCCGGCGCTGGCGGTGAACGGCGAGGTGAAGGTGGCGGGGCGCGTACCGAGCGAGGCGGATCTGGCGCGGATGCTGGCGGCCGTGGCGGACGCGGCGAAGTAGGTCGTCGCGGCGCGTGGAAAAGCAAACGGGAGTAGCTTCCATGAAAAGCATTGTGACGGGGCTGCTGCTGGTGTTTGTCGCGGGGAGCATCGTGTTTCTCGTGGTGAAGGAAAGCCGGAGCCCCGCGGCGACAGGCGAAGCAACGACGAGGGCGTCGGCCGCGACGCCCGCGACGAAGTCTTCGGACGAACGGGCAGGCGAAGCCACGGCCGCCGAGCCCGCGCAGAAGATTATCGTTTATTACTTTCACGGCACAGCGCGGTGCAGGAAATGCCTGACGATGGAGGCGTATGCGCGCGCGGCGGTGGCCGAGGAAGTGATTCCCGCAACGCCCGAGGGCTCGGTTGAATGGCGCGTGGTCAACGTGGACCTGCCGGAGAACGCGCACTTCGTCAAGGAGTTTCAGTTGACCTCGAGCGCGGTGGTCGTGGCGAAAATGGAAAACGATGGAGTCAGGGGCTGGAAAAACCTGGACCGCATCTGGGACCTCGTGGCGGACGAGGCGGCATTCAAGGACTACGTCACGGCCGAGGCGCTAAACATGCTGGAGGGCGGTCCGTGAGCGGCGAGTGGCTGATCGCGGCCGGCTCCGCCGTGTGGCTGGGAATCCTCACCTCAATCAGTCCCTGCCCGTTGGCAACGAACATCGCGGCGATTTCGTTCATCGCCAAGCGCATCGAAGACCCGCGGGTGGCGCTCGTCACGGGGCTGATGTACGCCGTTGGGCGGAGCGCGGTGTACGTGGCGCTGGGGGCGCTGCTGGTGGCGAGCCTGATGGGCGCGCCGGGCGTTTCGCACTGGCTGCAGAAGTACATGAACATGGTGCTGGGCCCGCTGCTGATCCTGGTGGGCATGGTGCTGCTGGAGTTGATCTCGCTGCCGATGCCGAGCGGCGGCGCGGGCGAGCGGTTCGGGCAGCGCATCCGACAATGGGGCGTGTGGTCGGGGCTGGCGCTGGGGGTGGTCTTTGCGCTGTCGTTCTGCCCATCGTCGGCCGCGCTGTTTTTCGGCAGCCTCGTGCCGCTGTCGGTGAAGGTGGAATCGATGTTCCTGCTGCCGACGTTCTACGGCGTGAGCACGGCGCTGCCGGTGATCGTCTTCGCGGTGCTGATCGCGGTCAGCGCGCAGGCGGTGGGCAAGGCGTTCGGGCGGATCGCGGCGTTCGAGCTCTGGGCGCGGCGCGCGACGGGCGTCGTCTTTGTCGGTATCGGCATTTTCTTTACGCTGCGGTTCATCTTCGGGGTGCTCTAAGACGACCCGAACCGCAGCGGCCTTCGGGGATTCAATCCCGCACGGCAAACGATCAGGCGAACGTGGCGGCGCCGGCGGAGGCGACGGCGTGGTCGTTTTCGACGGTGCTGCCGGAGACGCCGATGGCGCCGATCACCTGTCCCTCGCGATTGCGGATGGGAACGCCGCCGGGAAAGGTGATGAGGCCGCCGTTGGAGTGCTCGATGGCGTAGAGGGAGCCGCCGGGCTGCGAAAGCTTGCCGATCTCGCCCGTGGGCATGTCGAAGAAGCGGGCGGTGCGGGCCTTGCGGATGGAGATGTCGATCGAGCCGAGCCAGGCGCCGTCCATGCGGGCGAAGGCTTTGAGGTTGGCCCCGACGTCGACGACGGCGATGTTCGAGGCGCAGCCGATCTGCTGTGCCTTTTCAATGGCGGCGGTGACGGCCGCCCGCGCCTGCTGCAATGAGATGTCGTTCACGCTTGCATCCTCCGGTCGAATGAGCTTCTGACGATCAGGCCCGACCAAAGAAGGTAGACGATCCGGACGCTCGCGGCCAGATGTCGGATGTGGGATGGCAGAAGAAATGCGGAATGCGGAATGAAGAGGGGTGTTGAGCGTTGATGAGATGGGCGGGAACGGCGGCAGTGGTCGCATGCTGGATGGCCATCGCACTGCTTGAAGCAGTGGCACACGGTCCAGACGTCCAAAGTGGCGAAGTCATGATTCGGTGACCCGACGAAAGTCGTCCGGCGAATGGGGCATGGCAATGCGGCTTCTAGCACCGGCTCAGCGTTTGGGGCGGCGGGCGGGGGTTTTCGC
>CAZNDQ010000160.1:0-8399 GCA_964571825.1 uncultured Planctomycetales bacterium
CGCGACCTCGACGACGACGTTGTGGTCGATGACGTGCAGTGTTCCGCTCGGGCACTCGTGCGCAATGAAGCCGCCGTCGCGGCTGCCGTAGCCGTTGGCGACGGGCACGCCGAATAACGCGGCGATGTCGCGCAGGTCCGAAGGGACGAGCGTTTCGCCGGTAACAAAGACACAGCGCAAATTTGGCGCAGCCAACTGCCAACCACGGCGCAATGCCTCCCGCGAAAGATAAGCCAGGGTGCTTGGATAGCCGAAGATCGCCGTCGGGTCGAAGCGCTCGATGCGCCGCAGGTATTGTTCGATGCGGAGCGGGGAAAGCTCGAACGCACTCAACAGAAGCTGGTTGGTCAGCCGGTCGCGCCATGCCCGGAGGCGATCCTGGCGGCGGAGTTCCACCGGTGCTCCCCAGAGGTAGACTTCACGATTACCCACGTCAGCGCCAAACCAACGGTGCGTCAGCATTCGTGCGGCCTGGTCCCACGCCTGTCGGCGGCGATCGACGTAGAACTGCAGCGGGTCGCCAGTCGAGCCACCGGTGCTGCCCCGGTGCAGGCCGCCAGGTGCGCCGCGCCAGACCATTGCTTCCGTGTTGGCGCGTATGTCCGCCTTGGTCAGAATGGGCAGGGCGTGCAGCGACAGCCGATCTGTGACCCGCGCTGGATCAAAGCCCGACTCTCGAAAACGAGACCGATAAAAGGGCAGATTGCAATCGGCATGCAAGAGCAGATCGCGCAGCTTGCGCGATTGTATCTGCCGAATATCGCCCGGCGCGAGCCACTGCACGCGGTCCAACTCGGCCAGACAAGCGAACGTGCGCCGGCCGAACAGGCGTTCATGTGCAGGCAACAGCAGTCTTTTGACCATCCATGTTTGCACGGCAATTCATCGACGCTGTCGGATTCAGCCTGTAGGCAACTCCTGCATGCGGCGCGTGGGCAATGTCCCCCACTCCTCTGCGGGCGACGTGCAGGATTCTCGAGCGCCACGGTCCGGTGCCAAAAGACCCTGGTATAGTGCGGCCAGACGGCGAGCGAACTGGTCGAGGCCATACTCGCGCTCGACGCGCCGCCGCGCCGCCGCCCCGGCCGCGCGCCGCGCCCGGGGGTTGACGATCCAGGTGCGAAGGGCCTGCGCCAGGCCGCGTACGTCGCCGACCGTGACCAGCGTGCCACCGCCATCGGCGAGCATTTCGGGCAGCGCTCCCACGGCCGTGGCGACGACGGGTAGACCGTGGCTCATCGCCTCGAGCACGCACATGGGCATGGCCTCAGCGCGGCTAGCCAGAACGAGCATGTCAGCCGCGCGATAGCAGTCGGGCAGTACGGCCGCGTCGAGTGCGCCGAGCGGCTCGACGACTGACTCGATTTGCAGCCGGCGGAGCTGCATCCGCAGTGATTCGGGCGGAATGTCCGGAGCCAACGCTCCGGCGAGCCGCAGTCGGAACGGCGTCGTTGTCGATTGCCGCAACTCCGCGACGGCGCACAGCAATTCGGGAAGGCCCTTGGCAATGGACAATTCGCCGACGTAGAGAATGCGGCAGACATCATTGCCTGCGCGCAACGGTTCCCTTGCGGCAGGGAGCGCGACACCGTTGGGGATCACGCAGGTGGCGCGGCCGGAGAGCGACTCCACGCGTCCGCGCTGGGCGTCGTGCAGTACGACTACGGCGTGCGGAAGTCGGAGGCCCAGCCGCAGCCAAAAGCGGCCGTGCGGTGAGCGGCTGCGATAGTCGTCGAGGAACCGTCCGCCGTGCATATGCAGCACAACGTGCCGGCGCAGGAGCCGCGCCGTAAGCACGTCGATTACGCTGCGGTCAAACGTCCGGAAGCTGGACGTGTGTCGGTGGAGGATGTCGATCCGTTCGCGGATCAGCCGGAAAGCCAGCGTGCAGACGAGGGCGAGATGGCGAAGCGCCGCGCCGAGGATCCCCCAGCGTCGCATCCAGGGTGGATTATCCGCCATGCAGTGCAGGTCGGCGTACGCGGCGAGCGGGCCGCGCATCTGCTGGGTCATGACGGAGGCGATGCCCCCCACCGCGGGCGGCCGCGGGCCGAGCACGAGAACGCGCGGGCGCGTTGGGTCGGTCATCATGAGGCGTCCCCGATTGCGGCCAGGGCGCCGCAGTACGCCGCGTATTGCGCTTCGTATCGGTCGATCATGCGCTCCAGGCTGAATTCGGCGCAGACTCTGTTGCGCGCGGCGGCGCCCATCGTCGAGCGGGCGCTTGCCGCGGCGCACAGGCGCAGTACCGCCCCTGCCAGTCCCCGCGCGTCATTTGGCTCGTAAAGCAGGCCCGTCTGCTGATGCTCGATCAGCGTGGGAATGGCGCCGACCCGTGGTGCGACGACCGGCAGCCCGCAAGCCATCGCCTCGAGCAGGCTGACGGGCAGCGCTTCGGTCCGCGAGGTCAGGACAAAGGCGTCGGCGGCGGCCAGCCAGGGCCGTACGTCCTCTTTGAAGCCGGTCACGATCAGGCGCTGCTGCAGACCGACCTTTCGCGCCGCCTCGGCCAGTTCCCAGCGCATTGGACCATCGCCGACCCAGACGACGCCGCATTCGTGCGGCAGAAGCTTGAGCGCTTCGAGCCACAGAAAGGGTGACTTCGCGGGCGTCAGCGAGGCCACGGTGACGCACACAAAGCGTGCGTCCATTTGTTGTCGAAGCTGCCGTGCTGTGCCGTCGCGCTGCCGCGGCGAAAAGCGGCGGGTATCCACGCCGTTCTCGACGATGGCGAAGCGTGAGGCGGGCACGCTCCACAACTCTGCCAACTCGCGCGCGAGATTCCGGCTCACGGCGGCGAGTCGAACGCGGCGCCGCGAGAGCATGCGGCCCTTGAGGCGCTGACGAAGTGTCCGTCCGTCGTCGAGCAATCCGTGGAACGCCTGAACATGGGCGATCTGATTGTCAGCGGCGAGGGCGACATCCCACCAGGTATTGAGGTTGTGACCGTGGACGAGGTCGGCGCGGACGCCGAGCAGCAGTTCGCGCAGGCGGCGCGGAAGCCGCAGGTCGCGCGATTCGACGGTCAGCGGAATCAGCCGCACGCGCGGGTCGAGGCTCGGTGCCAGCGGACCGGCTTCGCGCAGGCAGACGACGGTGACGCGGCGTCCGCCCCCGACCAGCCCGTTGGCAAGATCGACGACCAGTCGCTCCAGACCACCGACGCCAAGCGAGTCGACGACCTGGACGATCGAGTGCGGCACCGGCGCGCCCGAACCCGGCGGCGGCGCTTCGACTGAGGTCGAATCATTCGGCAGAATGGCCGTGGTGCTCATTGGACCCTCCCCGGCAACCCTGCCGAAGATACTGCACGCGCCGGCCGTGAGGCGCCGGACCGGGATGCCGCGATCCACCCCGGCCGTGCGAAGGCGACATGTGCGGTTTCACCCTCCCAATCGCGCCGCGCGTTTTCGGCGCAGCGGAAGACGCACACCGGCATCGCAAGGAACCACCAGTACTCCTCGATGTACGTCTGCGACATGAACATGCCGCAAGCGAGCATGATGATGTTGGCGAGCATCAGGGCGTAGGCGTGGTAGTGGAGTTCAAGCGCGGCCGGGGTTCCCCGCGCGCAGCGCATCGCCGCGCGGAGCGTCAGCGCCGCGCAGGCGATGACGGCGAGGTGCAGCAGCAGACTGTGGACGCCCAGCTCCCCGGCCGTCCTGACAAACGTGTTGTGTGCATCGCGCGCGTAGAGGTTGCGGTTGTAGCGGCTGATGGCCCAGGCGAAGTTCCCGGCGCCGACGCCCAGCGGATGATTCATCAACATGTCCACGGCGGCATGCCAGATCTGAAGACGGGAGACGACGGACTGGTCGCGCTCTTCGGGCGGGGCGAAGATCGTGCCGATGCGCGTGCGGAAGCCGGCGTCGGTGAGGAGCACGCCCGCGACAAGCGTCGGGATGAGGCAGGCGATGAGTTGCAGCTTGCGGCGGCGAAGGCGCAGGATCAGCGCGGCAAGCAGCCCCACCAGACAGCCGACGATCGCGGCGCGCGTGCGCGTGAGGATGAGTGCGTTGATGGTGAAGGCGGCCGCGGCGGTGCAGAACAATCGGCGCCACCAGTTCCCGGTGAGGAAGGCGACGCCGATGAAGGGCATCACCGCCGCGAGGTGCGCGCCGAAGAAGCTGGACTCGCTGAAATCGGGCCCGCCGATGCGATTGAGGCGTGAATGCTGAAAGCGCTCGATGGGGGCGGTGTAGGCCTCGAAGCCAAGGTATAGCGTGCAGAGGATCAGCGTCCAGACGAAGACGCGGTAGCGGCGCAGATCGGTGACGACATGGGTGAGCATCCAGGTGAAGATGAAGATCTTGGTCAGCTTGGCCATGAGGGCCGCCCAGTCGCCGGTCGGGTAGAGATCGGTGTTGAGGGCGTTGAGCTGATTCGTCAGGACGGCGGTGCACAGGAAGAGGAGCATCAGCCACTCCTGCGGCACCATCAGGCGCCGGCCCATTCGGAGGCGGCGGGCGCTGACGACCATGCCGACGGCCGTGAGCAGGCCGAACATCAATGAAAAGCGCACGCCGTAGGGATTGAGGACGTTGCCCCACCATTGCTCCTCAGGCCATGTCAGGTAATGGCAGACGTAGCCGACCACGCCGAAGATCGGGTGATAGAAGCTGCCGCCTGCGCAAACCAGACAGCCGATCAGAAAGAGGATGGTGCGAATCGCCATACGCGGGCATGCCCCCTTGAGGTCGCCATGCTGCGCGCGGCAAGCACGCAGTCGAAGTGGTCGAACGTCGCGTTGAGCGAGCGCTGCAGGTTGAAGGTCGACGCGGCGCGTGCGGCGCCGCAGGCGCCCATGGCGTCGCGCAGCGCCGGGTTATCCAGGAGCTGTGCGATCGCAGCGGCCAGCGCTTGCGGGTTTCCGGGGTGGAAGAGCAGGCCGGACTGCCCGTGGAGCACCGTCTCGGTCGGCCCGCCGACCT
Source organism: uncultured Planctomycetales bacterium (assembly GCA_964571825.1). Classification (GTDB taxonomy): domain Bacteria; phylum Planctomycetota; class Phycisphaerae; order UBA1845; genus CAZNDQ01. The sequence continues at coordinate 4,932 of CAZNDQ010000160.1, forward strand.
CCGGCGCGACGACGGGGAGGCCGGCGGCCATCGCTTCGAGGATGACGAGGCCGAGCGGTTCCGGCTGCGTCGATGCGTGGACGAGGAAGTCGGCGGCGGCGTAGAGTTCGAGCGGGTCGGGCTGGAAGCCGAGGACTCGCACGCGCGACGCGACGCCCAGTTCGCCGGCGAGGTCTTCTACGGTTGGGCGCATTTGCGACGCGCCGCTCGGCGTCGCGCCGGCGGCGACGACGTGGAGCGTCGGATATCGGGAGAGCAGCGACGCCAGTGCGCTGAACAGAACCGCATGCCCCTTCCACGGAAGTTGCGCGGCGGGAAAGGCGATGACGAGATCATCGGTGGCGAGCCCGAAGCGCTGCCGGACGACGCGACGGCGCGACGTGGCGACGGCCCAGTGGCCGGCATCGACTCCATCGTAAACGCGGCGAATGTCAGCCTCGGGCGATGCGATTGCGGTAAGGTTGGCGCGCACGCAATCGGAAATGGCGATGACCCGGTCGACGGCGAGGCTGAGGCGCCGTACCGGGGCGCACGGCCACTCCAGACACCGCTGGTGGGCGACGATTGGGCGACGCGCACGCCGCGCCGCCCCGATCTCGGCGCGGTTGGCGAGCAGGCCGTTGTTGGTGTGGACGATGTCGATGCGACGGTCGCGGATTTCGCGAGCCAGCAACCGCGTCAGCGGCCAGTCGCGGCTGAGGGCATTTGCCGCGTGGAGCGCGGAGCCGCGCAGACGGCGAATCAGGTGCCGGAATCCGGTGGCACGCGGCACAGCCTGTGAGGACATGGCACGGCGGCGGAACGGTGAGATGTCGATGATATCGGCGGGGTCGAGCAGGCCAGGCAGCGTGGGGTCATCATAGGCAATGGCGACGACGGGTTCGTAGTCCCGGCTCGGTGCGTGCCGGACGAGATCGAGGAGGCAGCGCGTCGCGCCGCCGAGGCCACGGCCGTTTTCGACGAAGAGGATGCGCGGTCGGTTCATGTGTGCGTTGCTCCGATCGCCGGCGGCAGGGGCGTGGCGGAACGCATTGCCCGCACAGGGTCGCGTCGAGCGCGGACGCGCGCGTCTTCGACGATCTGCCGCAGCATGCCGAGAGCCCGGCAGAGATCGGCCAGGCCAGTAATGAGTCGGACGGAGTTAAGCGCGATTATTCCACATGACGCCTGCGCGCAGCCGCCGGCAAGAAGCTCGATTGCGCGACGCAACAGGTAGCGCGGGACGCCGAGCGCGCGTGGAAGGTGTGCCAGGTCCGCCGCCTGGGTGACGGTGGCGCGGCCGGACTCGAGATGCCAGGCGGCGAGGTAACGCAGGCGCGTGCGCGCGACGTCCACGGGGTGTTCGACCGGGGCGGAGGCGACGTAATAGCCGAGCCGGCCGCGGCGCGCGAGCGCGCTCTGCAGAGCGAAGTCTTCTCCCAGTCGGTGCCGGTCGGCGATGCGTCCGAGTCGCTCGTCGAAGCGCAGGCCGGCGGCGAATATGCGGCGGCGAAAGCCGAAATTGGCGCCGAAGAAGTACGGCATCTCGCCGGACAGCGGACGATCCCCACCGCCGGGGTCGTACCAGACGAACATCCCGCGAAACCGGGCAGCGTCGCCCAACCACCGTGGTCGCGGCGATTGCCACACCGGCAGCACCCGCCCACCGAACCAGTCCGCCTCCGGGTGCGTCGCGATGACCTGACGCACGGCCTGGAACCAGCCGGGCGAGACGATCACATCGTCGTCGAGGAACCAGATCACGTCCGACGCACACTCGCTGATCGCGCGGTTCCGCGCGGCGGAGAGTCCGGCCGTTTCGTGGCGAACGCAGCGCAGCGGCCAGCGCGACGCAAAGCCCGCGACGACCTCCTGTGTCTCGTCCGTACTGCCGTTGTCGATGATGAGCACCGGCGCGGTTGCACCGGCGGTTTGACAGGATGCTGCGAGGCTTGTCAGCATCCTTGCCAGTTGCGCGGCCCGGTTTCGCGTGCAGACAACGACCGTGATGCCTGCATCAACCTCCTTCATGTGATTCCCACTCCGGTGGAGGCGCCCGCATCGATCATGGACTCGCGCGGGACGAGTGACGGGTCGACCACCTGCCGGCAAAACTCGAGCACGTTCTGGCTCATCGCCGCGAGACTGAAGGAGTACTGCATCGACTGCCGCGCCGTCCGGCCGATCCCCGCGCGCGTATCCGATTTGTCGGCGAGCGATGCGATGCGCTCGATCCACTCCTCGGGTTTGTCCAAGCCGAGGATCAGCCCGTTGACGCCGGTCTGAATCGCCTCCTCCATGCCGCTGCGGTCGCCGGCGATGACGGTCAGGCCGGCCGCCATGGCCTCGAGCGCGACGTTGGGGAGGTTATCGCGGACGGAAGGCACGAGCAGCAGGTCGCAGGCCTGGTAGATGCCGGGCATGTCCTCCCACGTGAGTCGCGTGAGAAAGCGGCAGCGCTCCATCGCGTGGGGCGGAAACGTCTGCCGCCAGTGCTGCTGCCACGTCAGGCCGTTCGGGGCCGTCGCCGTGTCGCGCCCGGCCATCCACATTTCGAAATGGCCGACGCGCTCGATGATCCGGGGCACGAGCGCGGTGAGGAACTCGAGGCCCTTCTGGGGTTCGAGCCGCCCGGCGAACAGAGCGCGGAACCGGTGCCGCGGCGCCGGCCGGCCGCTGGGCTGAAATCGTTCCGTGTCGACGCCCGACGGAATGATGTACGTCGGCACGTTGGGCACGGGCATGCAGGTAAGCACGTCGCGCAGGGCGCTTGTGGTCGGCGCAAAGAGTCCGGCGCATCCGGCGACGGCGCGCGCTTCCATCTCGTGTAGGAGGCGGTCTTCCTCGCTCGGCGTTTCGCCGCTGGCGCGCGTCACCTGTCGAATGATTCCGCTCGCGCGAAGAATGACGGGCACCCGCAGCGATGCGATCACTTCGGCCATTTCGCCGCCCCAGACGGGCGCGACCAGCGCATGGATGCCCATCTTCTTGACGAACCCCGGGAGTCTCCGGCGCAGGGTTCGAGCGCGGTCCTGGTAGACGCGAAGGCGCCCCTCGGCCGCGGAAGGCTCGTGGTGGCGCATGATGCGGCGGAACTGGGCCCCGATTGACGGCGGCTCGTCGAGATGGATTACGTCGAACCCGGCATGGGCGGCCGCCGTCTTGCCGCGTGGGCCGGTGAAGACCACCGGCTCGACGCCGCAGCCAACGAGACCGGCTGCCAGATTGCGCATGCACGTGCCGATACCACCGGAGGCGCAGTCCCCGGCCTGCCACTCGCGCGAAACCAACCCGATGCGAAGGCTCATGGATGCCGACCTCTCCTGCCAGGGTCCGAAAAGAACCAGAGCCGACGAGACGCGGTCGGCCTCAGATAGGATTTCGGCGGCGCGGCAGGGAAGGGTTAGCTATCCTGGGCGAAAGTCCTATAATCCCGGGTGGATTGAGGTTTCAGTTGACCTTTCGCAGTCGCACGGCAGTTGCGCCTAA
>CAZNDQ010000161.1:0-7027 GCA_964571825.1 uncultured Planctomycetales bacterium
GCTCGACGCGCACTTTGGTGATCATCGTCAGCAGGAACAACAGCAGCGCCGCCGCCAGCCATCCCCACCGGCCGCGCCGCGCGTGCCATCGCTCCCACGCCATCAGCCCGGCAAGACACAGTGCCGTGCTCAACAACATCATCCGTCCGTTGATCCAGGCGATTGACTCGACGTTCAGCGGGTGCACGGCCATCAGCATGCCGGCGAGCGCCGCGACGGCGAACCGCCCCGTCAGTCGCCGCAGGAACAAGAACACCAGCACCGCATTCAGAGCGTGCAGGGAGATGTTCGTCACATGCACGACCCGCGGATCGCCGACGTGCGACACCAGCCCGCCGATGGCAAAGTCGATCTGAAACGTCAGCAGCGGCAGCGGCTGATACAGGTCGCGGTGTGCGGGGATGCGGAATAGCTTGATCGCATGCGCGAGCGACGGGTGATTGACCAGCACGTTCTCCGCCACGAGCTGCACATCGTCGCCGCTGCTGAAGTCGCCGTGCAGCGTCGGCCAGCCGACCACCCACGCCAGCGTCACCAGCCCGGCGACGACCAGCGCCGCCGGCCTGCGCGGCGCCGGCTCGACGCCCGCAGCCACCCCGAGCCGGCCGGTTTCGCCCGAAGGATCGACCATGCACAGTATGATTCCCAAAACCCCGCGCCTTGGCCAGCAGCACCCTGCACGGCTCGTTGCTGCCGCGCCCCCGCGAAAATATAATCCCGCGCAACACCCGAGCGGGGATCATCGCGATGGAGATTCAGGTCAATGGCGAGCTTCGCACCGTCCGCGAGGGGCTATCGCTCGCCGATTTCGTCCGCGATCTCGGCTTGACACCCCAGCGCGTCGCCGTCGAACTCAATCGGCAACTCGTCACCCGCGCGCGTTATGACCTGACACCGCTCCGCCCCGGCGACGTCGTCGAAATCGTCACGCTCGTCGGAGGTGGATGATGAGCACCGCAGCGCTGCGCATCGGCCCGTTCGAGTTTCACTCCCGCCTCTTCGTCGGCACCGGCAAGTACGCTACGTATGAACTGATGCGCGACGCCCTTGACGCCTCCGGCTGCCAGGTCGTCACCGTCGCCGTCCGGCGCGAGCGGCTCTACGACAAGCAGAACCGCTCGCTGCTCGACTTCCTCGACCTCAACCGTTACACGATCCTGCCCAACACGGCCGGGTGCTTCGCGGCCGAGGACGCCGTCCGCCACGCCCGCCTGGCCCGCGAACTGCTCGAAGGGCTCGGCAACCGCGGGGCCAAATGGGTCAAGCTCGAGGTGCTCGCCGACCGCAAAACGCTCCTGCCCGACCCGATCGGTACGCTCGCCGCCACAGAGCAACTCGTCAAAGAGGGCTTTAGTGTACTCGTCTACACGACGGATGATCCGATCATTGCGCGGCGGCTCAAGGACGCGGGTGCCGCCAGCGTCATGCCTGCGGCCTCGCCTATCGGCAGCGGCCAGGGCGTGCTCAACCCGAGCAACCTGCGCATCTGCCTCGAATACCTCAAGGGCGACGACCACGACTACCCCGTCATCGTCGACGCTGGCGTCGGAACCGCCTCCGATGTCACCATTGCCATGGAACTCGGCTTCGACGGCGTCCTGCTCAACACCGGCGTCGCGGGCGCCCGCGACCCCGTCCGCATGGCCCGCGCGATGAAGGCCGCCCTCGAGGCCGGGCGCGACGCCTACCTCGCCGGCCGAATCCCGCGTAAACTCTACGCTACCGCCAGTTCGCCGCTCACGGATCTGATCTCCGGCACCCCGCGCTGACCCGGCCGCGGGCGACCTCGGCGGACGAGTGGCCACCGATGAACCGCCGAACGCGCAACAAGCTCTGCATCTGGATCATCATCCTCGGGCTGTTCAACTGCCTCGTCTTCACCGTTGTCTATGCCTACATGGGCGGCGACGCGCGCAACGGCGAAATCCTTGAGGACGGCACCTACACCGTCCGTGGCCATTTCATTCACACGCGCGAAGGCAAGCCGACGCACGTGAGCCGCGGCGCCTGGATCTACTCCTACATCCACTCTATCTCGATCTGGCCGACACAGGCGGCCGTGCTCGTCGCCATGCTCGTCCTCGCCCGCCCGCACATCATCGCCACGATGAAGGAGGACAGCCTGATCAGCGGCCCCGTCTTCGTCACCGTCAGCATCACGATTATCGTCCTCGTCGTCTCCGTCAGCACGCTCTGGTTCATTCTCGGCTTCATGGCCCAGCTCGGCGTCGGCGCGGCCGCACAAGCTGTGGTCATCTCGTTGATTCTGGGTGCAATTGTCGCCACATTTCTCCTGATCCGCGGCGCCCTGCGCCGCGCCTGAGGTCCGTATGCCCGAATCCCCTTCCGTCGATCGACTGCTCGCCCCCGACGGCCCCCTCGCCGCGCGCATGCCCGGCTTCGAGATTCGCCCCCAGCAGCTCGAGATGGCCGGCGCCGTCGAACGCGCCCTCCACACTCCCGCCCACCTGATGGTCGAGGCCGGCACCGGGGTCGGAAAAAGTTTCGCCTATCTCGTCCCCGCCATCCTCCACGCCGTCGCCGCGCGCCGCCGCGTCGTCATCAGCACCCACACCATCGCCCTGCAGGAACAGCTCATCAGCAAAGACATCCCCTTCCTCCAGCAGGCAATCCCCGTCCAGTTCCGCGCCGTTCTCGTCAAGGGCCGCAGCAATTACCTCAGCCTGCGGCGCCTCGGCATCGCCAGCGCCAAACAGGACCAGCTCTTCACCGGCCCGCAGCGCCGCGAACTCCACCGCATCGAGCAGTGGGCCTACCGCACGCGCGACGGCTCGCGCCGCGACATCTCCCCCGAGCCGGACCCCGCGGTCTGGTCGCGCGTCGAGAGCGATCGGCACAACTGTATGGGCCGCCGCTGCCCGACCTACAACAAGTGCTTCTACTATGCCGCCCGCCGCACCGCCGAACAGGCCGACCTGCTCATCGTTAACCACGCGCTGTTCTTTTCAGACCTCGCCCTGCGCCGCGGCAACGGCAAGATCCTGCCCGACTACCACGCCGTCATCTTCGACGAGGCCCACACCCTCGAAGCCGTCGCCTCCGAGCACTTCGGGCTCGACCTCTCGCAGGCCCAGCTCGCGCACCTCTTCGGCTCGCTGCACCAGCCGCGCCAAAAGAAGGGCCTGCTCACCACGCTCACGGCACCCGCTGCTCACATTGCCCTCGACGACGCCCGCGCCGCCGCCGAACGGTTCTTCGCCGATTTGCGCGACTGGCAGCGCCGCGGAGGTCCGCGCAACGGCCGGCTCCCCGACAAACCACCCGTCAACAACCTCCTCTCGCCCGCGCTCCTCGCCCTCGCTGACTGCCTCAAGCCCCTCAGCACGCAGATGGCCGGCGAAGACGAACGCCTCGACCTCGCCAGCTACGTCGAGCGCTGCCAGACCCTCGCCGCTGAAATCGACGCCGTCCTCGCGCAGCCCGATGACGACGTTGTCCGCTGGCTCGAAATCTCCGAACGGCGCCACGATGCCGTCTCCCTCCACAGCGCCCCCATTCACGTCGGCCCGTCACTGCGCAAGCAGCTCTTTGAGGCCGTTCCCAGCATCATTCTCACCAGCGCCACGCTCGCCACGTCCGACCAGCGCGGCTTCGACTACCTCGCCGATCGCCTCGGCGTCACCCAGGCCGAGCACCTCCGCCTCGGCTCACCCTTCAACTACAATCGTCAGGTCGAACTGCACCTCGAGCCGCAAATGCCCGACCCCGCGGACCGCGTCGCTTTCGCCGAAGCCCTGCGCGGGCGCCTCCGCCACTACCTGCAGCTCACCCACGGCCACGCCCTCGTCCTCTTCACCGGCTACGAGATGATGCACGAGGCCGCCGACGAACTCCGCGACTGGTGCACCGAGCGCGGCTACAACCTGATGGTGCAGGGCGAGGGCCTCGGTCGCTCCCAGATGCTCGACCGCCTGCGCAGTGAACCCCACTCCATCGTCTTCGGCACCGACAGCTTCTGGACCGGCGTCGACGTCCCCGGCGACGCGCTCCGCAACGTCATCATCACCAAGCTCCCCTTCGTCGTTCCCGACCGGCCGCTGATCGAGGCGCGCACCGAGCAGATTCGCCGCGCCGGGCGCAATCCCTTCATCGATTACCAGATTCCCGAAGCTGTCCTGCGCTTCAAGCAGGGCTTCGGCCGCCTCATCCGCTCCCACACCGACCGTGGGCTGGTGGTCCTGCTCGACAGTCGCGTCCTGACACGCAACTACGGCCGGCAGTTCCTCGCCGCCCTGCCCGCCTGCAAGCAGGTGGTGCACGAGGATGAAACCGCGCACTCCTGACGCGGTCCTCCGAACGCGCTGCCGGCCGAAGGACTCAGTTGCGGTGCACATCAGCGGGAGTTTTGAATACCCAACCGCCGAGCCTGGCGCCGCGAAATCGATACACATTGACCTCTCTGATCGGTGTTGACATTGCAAGCGTTATATATTCTACTACTAGAATATGAAGGCCCTGACCGATGCGGAATTGCTGCTGCTGGGGCTCGTGTCCGAGATGCCGCGGCACGGCTATGAACTCGACCAGGTGATCGAGCAGCGCGGGATGCGCGAATGGACGCAGATCGGTTTTTCCTCGATCTACTTCGTGCTCGGCAAACTGCAAAAGCTGGGGCTGGTGACGGCGCAGAAGCCGGCGGGAGCAAATGCCGGCACGAAAGCGCGGAAGGTCTATTCCGCCACGCCGGCCGGGCTCCAGGCATTGGCGGCGCAGACCGTTGCCGCGCTGCGGGACGTTCGTCCGGCGTACTCATCGGTGCTGCTGGGGATGATCAACTGGCCGATGCTCCCGCGCGCACAGGCGTTGGAGGCGCTGCAGGCGCGGAGTCGGGCGATCGAGGCGGAACAGGCGCGGCTCGGCAAGATACAGGTCGAGCAGCAGCCGTTGCCGGACTACGTCGAGGCGCTGTTCGAGTACTCGCTCGGCCAGTTGCGCGCCGAGGCGGAATGGGTCTCGCGCACGCTGGCGTATATGGCCGCCAAACCGTGGCTCGAAACAGGCGACTCGTGATGGATCACACGGAGCAGAGAATTGCGTGCTTTTCATGCCGGGGTCGGGTGCCGGAAGTCGCCGGCCCCACACATGCGTACATGCTGTCATCACCGGGCTGCTGGCAACTGTATGGCGAGATCCTGTCCAGAGATTACATGGCGGAACAATACGACCCCCATGTGCATCGCATCACGGTGGATACGTATGCCGTGCAACATCCAGGATGCCCCGAGCGGAGGACGATCCAATCCGTCAACGGCCACCTCATGAGTCTGTTCGTCCTTTTCGAGATGGGGTGGCGCGCGAAAGAGGCGACGACGCTACTCAAGAAGGCCGTCGAGGACGAATCACTTCAGAGATGCTTCCAGTGGCTCGAGCCACCGTTGTTTGACGGGACGGTAACCGTGGCGGATGTCGCACAGGCGAAAGATTCCCGAGAACACGAAGAGTGGGTACGCAGGTGGGGCGAATCGGTATGGCAAGTCTGGAGGGATCGGCATCGCGACGCCATTGCGGGTCTGGCTGATCGGGCAATCCATTCCCGCGGCTGAAGGAAGATGTGGAAAACGCAACGAGGGCACAGAAGATGAACGATGCAGAAATGAAGGCCAGACTAAAGGAGTTGTATCTCCCCCCGGCGAACGACTTCGTGCTTGTGGACGTGCCCGAGATGCGATACGTCATGATCGATGGTCATGGCGCTGCGGACCGCACGTCACTTGACCACGCAGTGAAGTGGCTGTTTGCGGTGATCTACCCGATCAAGCAGATCGCGCGGCAGCGCCTGGGCAAGGACTTCGTCGAGCCGCCGCTCGAAGGCCTCTGGTGGGCGGACGACGTGGAGGACTTCATCCGCGGCAACCGCGACAAGCTGAGCTGGCGGATGATGATCGTCTACGAGCCGGACTGGCTGACGGCGGCGATGTTTGACGACGCGCTCGCCTCGACCACAGCGCGGCTGGGTGAACCGCCCGTGAGCCTGCGGCTGGAACCGTATCGGGAAGGCCTGAGCGTGCAGATCATGCACGCCGGCCCGCCCAGTGCGGAAACCGCGACGCTCGCCCGCCTGCACCGGGAGTATCTGCCGGCGCACAAGCTGATCCCCAGCGGACACCATCACGAGATCTACCTGACCGACCCGAACCGCGTCGCGCCCGAGAGGCAAAAGACGGTACTGCGACAGCCGGTGCGACGATCCCCTTAGGCGCAGGCGCAGCCGGACGCTGCGACTCCGAGAATGTGCGATGGCGTTTTCGCAATCCGTCCGCGCAGAACCATCTCCGGGCGAATGCAGGCGCGGCGCCCGACGTTACGGCCCATTCGTGATTGACGCGATGGCGGATGGCTCAGGCGAATCACGCGGCTAGGAGGCTGCGCCCGGCCAAAGCCAGCCAAAGGTCCCGGCGGTGACCAGTCCGTAAATGATGCCGTCGACGACGAACTTCGCCGCCGTCCCCCAACTCAGGCCCTTCCAGATGGATTCCGTGATGTGACCCCCCAGCGCGTAGGCGAGCACCGCCGCGGCGCCGGTGATGCGAAAGACTGACAGGTATGGTGCGCCGGCCCCCAGCGCGTGCCAGCCGAGATAGGCAACAAACATGCCGACGACCAGTGTATAGAGAAACCACCCGAGGAGGCTCCTTCCCATGTTGATGCCGCCGGGCGGCAGGATGGTCAGCAGACCGACGGGCCCGCGCTTCAACTTCTCGAGCATCTCAGGGGAACCCATCTCTTTCATGGAGCAGGCGAAGGGGAACCTGTAGGCGCCGGGTTCAATGCCCTGGGCGCGCATCGCCTCCAGCAGGGCGTCTTCGTTCCTGAGGTTCTTGAAATCGCTCTTGTGCATCCCCGTCGCCAGGTGGATCACCGAACGGGCAATGAACACGAGGACGGCCGCGAACACCGTGATCGCCCCGAGGCCGAAGCAGAGCGGACGCCATCCGAAGTGAACCTCGAACGCCTTCGCGGGGCTGGTGGCAATGAGTCCACCGACGCCGCCGGCGGCGAGGATCAC
>CAZNDQ010000161.1:7037-8387 GCA_964571825.1 uncultured Planctomycetales bacterium
CAATGAACACGAAGACGGCCGCGAGCAGGATCGGAAGCCACAATTCGGTGACAAAGGTCATGATCGTACTTCCTTTGTTTCGATGTGCCGGACAGCTTCGCCCGGGCGCGCTGCCAATGTCGCCCGCGCGGCTGGCAGTATGCCGCCTGCCCTTGCGGTGTGCAATGGACATTCGAGATGCTCCCGGCGGGCACGCGCGGCGGATGGACAAAGCCCGACCGGCTGGCCACGAAGATACCTGACGACGCCGTGGCCATGGAGGGGACAATGTTGGCCCGCGGCGGCGCGCGAAACGCGAAGCTCGGCGGCCGCGGGACGGCGCGCCCCGCATCCGGCCGCGCGGCCGTTTGACGCTCCCGACCCGTGCGCTACACTACTCCGTTTGTCCCCGGCGTCCCGCAACGCCGGGGGTTTCGTTTCCCGGCCCGGCCGAGGCTTTCCTCCCGATGACGCGAATCCTTCTGTGGTACATCACCCGCGAGATGGGCAAGACCTTCTTGCTCACCGCGACCGGGCTCACCCTACTGCTCAGCCTTGGCGGGGGAATCGCCAACCTCGTCAAGGGCGAGGGACTTCAGGGCGCAGAAATCCTCCAGGTCCTCAGCTTCGTGATCCCCGGCGCCGTCACCCTGTCGCTCCCCGTCGCCGGATTGTTTGCCGCGACGATGACGTTCGGCCGCCTCTCCGCCGACAATGAACTCAACGCCTGCCGGGCCGGCGGCATCAATGTCCACGCGCTGCTCGCCCCGGTGCTATGCCTGGCGTTCGTCATTGCTGTCGTCACGTTCTACTTCAGCAACTTCGTCATCCCCCACTACGTCGTCCGTCTGAACGAACTGGTCGGCGGCAACATTTTCCGCCTCGTCCTTGGTGAACTAACGACCAAGCGGCACTTCGAGTTCCGCGGGAACGTGATCCACGTGGACAAGATCAAGGGGCTGGACCCCGGCACGAAAAATGAGCAGGGCCGGCCGATCAACCGCTTCGCCTCGCTCGGCGGTGCGTTCATGGAGCTGACCGGCTCAACGCCCGTCCGCATCGCCACGACGCAGTCGCTCGTGGCCGAGTTTGACCAGTTCACCGACCCGCCGCGGATCCGGGCCAGTCTGATCGGCATCCGCGGCATCGACCTGGCGCGCGGGCAGTTTTACGAGACCGAGGAGCAGCCGTTCGGTCCGATCGAGGTACCGCGACTCTCCCTGTCGCTGAAACCCAAGTGGATGAACCTGCGACAACTCGTGGAATACCGCCGCCGTCCGATGGACCTGCCCGGCATCGTGGAGAACCTCAAGGGCCTGCGCGAGGAAATCCGCCGCATTCTTTTCTATCGCGCCGTCGCCGAGGGGCTGA
>CAZNDQ010000162.1:0-2799 GCA_964571825.1 uncultured Planctomycetales bacterium
GGAGTGAGCTCCGCGTCGTCGTAGAGCATCGCGCCGACATAGATCGCCTCGTCGGGGGTTGCTCCGATTTCCTCAAGGATGGACATGAGCACGCGGGGGTTTGGCTTCAACTCTCCGGGGGGAGTGTGCCGGTGGCGCGTGCGCTTCAGTCGGTAGGTGTCGGCACGGTACTTACGAACTTGCTCCGGATTCAGACCCTCCGGCAATTCGTGGTCAGCAGGTGAATAGATGACGTCGATCAGCCCATCCAAGCCAAGCCGCCGAACCCTGTAGTTGGTGTAATACTCCTGACTCTCTGTGTATGCGACGACGAAGGTTCCGCGATCCCGTAGTGCCCAGAGCGTTTCGAACACACCCGGGTAGAGGACCATTGCTTCACGGCGAGCCTCCCGGTAAGCGTTGATTGCCGGCGCATAGACTTCGATGAGGTTCTCGCCGGGATGGCGTTCCTTTAGGATTTCGAGTTCCTCGATAAGAAACGCATACTCCGACGTGTGGTGCCGTTGATGAACTCGTGAGATAGGATCGTAGAGGTCTTCCTCAGGAATGCCGCTGATCTCAACGATCTTGTCGAGCATCGCACGAAAGGAGCGACCCCATATCTCCACCCAATCCCAAAGGGTGTTGTCGAGATCAAGGATGGCTACCGTAACGTTTCTCTGAAGCATCGCCTCCGTACCTGATGTTTTCCGCAGAAGGAGTCGTCGAAGCCGCTCGGAACGCCAACCTAGGTTCGGCCACTGACATCGATCAAGCACAACGTACGGGATACCCTGCGAGGAGAAGGGGGGCGTCATTCCTCCTTTCGGCGGACGGCTTCACTGCCGGGTCCAGTATGGAACGTGTACGTCCTGCCGAAAGCCTTCCCGGTAACCTGCCAAGCGGCACGCAGTTACACGCACCGAATTCATGACCGTACTTCTCCTAGCCGTGAAGAGGTGAGGGTTCGCCGCGTGGTTCCATCCCGCTAGAGCGGGAGCCGGAGCCGGGCCGTGGAACCGGGAAGCGCAGCAGCGGTCGAGCGTCGCTGTTCCCGGTACACGGCGAGAGGAACAACGGCGCGGGAGGCGCGAGTGGAAGGCACGAACAAGGGGAACGGGAAACCGCCGGCAGGCTGTCGCGCGCTCACGCGCAAGGGCGAGCCGTGCCGCTCGTTCCTCGTCCGTCCATCGGGATACTGCCTCCGCCACGATCCCGACCCGGAGGCCAGGGCGATTGCGCGAGCGGCGAGCCTTCGAGGCGGATTGAACACGCGAGCGAAGCGGCGCCGCCTCCGCTCCAAGGGACGGCTGGATATCGAGAACCTCGGACCCCTCAACCAGCCGGAAGACGCGCAGCGGTGGGCGGAGGCGGCGGTGGTGGCGGTGGCGACGGGAGGGCTCACCGCTCCCGAGGCGCAAGCCGTTCGATCACTCCTGCGGGAGTGGCGCGAGGCGCACCAAGCCGGACAAGTGACAAGCCAACTGCGCCAACTGACCGACGCTCTCCGGGAGTGGCGCCGCACGGGCGACCCGACCGAAGTACTGCAACTGGTCGAGCGGAAGGCGCGGAAGAGCGCATGAGCGAGCGCACGCTGCGCCAGCTCTTCGTCGATGTCGGCGACCTGATCGGGAAGCATGAGAGCGACCGCGGACGTGCGAACGACTACCGGCGCTACCGGAACGATCCCGTAGGCTTCATCCGCGAAGTGTTGGGCGGCTCGCCCTGGCCAAAGCAAATCGAGATCGCGCACGCGCTGCGGGAGAGCGCACAGGTCACCGTGCGTAGCTGCCATGCGGCCGGGAAGGACTGGCTGGCCGCTCGACTGGCGCTGTGGTGGACCTACGCCCGAGGCGGGCTGGTCGTGGTAACGGGACCGACCGCCGCGCAGGTGGAGGAGATCCTCATGCGGCGCGAAGTGTTCGCAGCCTTCCGCAAGGGCAACCTGCCCGGCGAGCTGCACGTGCGAGCGCTTCGTCCTGCGGGAAGCGGCGAGGCGGGGATCCTTGCACGAACGGGAACGGGCGTGCACGGGCTCACGGGTCTCCACGAGGCGCAAGTGCTGTTCGTCATCACCGAGGCGCAGGACCCCGACATCACCCATGCATGGGATGCGGCGTTCGCATGTGCCACGGGCGAGAAGGACCGCATCTTGACACTGGGGAATCCCACCGAGCCGGACGGCCGATTCCGACGAGCACATCAACCCGAATCCGGCTGGCATTCGATCCGGATTGCTTCGACCGACATTCCCAACGTGCGCGAAGGGCGCACGGTGATTCCTGGCCTGCTCACGCGGGAGGGAGTCGAGCGCTTCATCCGGGAGTACGGCGAGACCAGCCCGGTTGTAACGAGCCGCGTGCATGCGGAGTTCCCGAACGAGGCGACGGACAGCCTCGTCACGGTGGAGTGGCTGGATCGTGCCGAAGCGTTGCACCGGGAACGCGCGTTCGCCGAGGAGACCTCCCGCGCACACTACACCCTCGGAGTGGACCCCGCACGGTTGGGCCGCGACCGCACGCTCGTATGTGTGCGACGCGGGCCGGTGGTGGAGGAGTTCGTCCAGTGGAGGAACGCGGACACGATGGAAGGCGCCGACCGCGTGCAGGCGCTTGTGAGGCGCCTTCTCGCCGGCCATGCCCCGCAGACCGCAGGTGGAGGCGTGGACGCGGTCCTCGTGGATGAGATCGGTGTAGGTGGCGGCGTTCTGGACCGCCTCCGCGAGACGCTGCCCCGGTTGCAGTGGAACGAGTACGACTTGAGCGGCGTCTGGCCCAAGATCCGCACGCGGCACGTGCGCGCCGTGCCCTTCAACGCCGC
>CAZNDQ010000162.1:2899-8371 GCA_964571825.1 uncultured Planctomycetales bacterium
ATCAGCTTGGCGCCACTGCTTCGAGGCGCCGGTCGCCGGCGTCCGCGTGCCACGGTGAGATGAGAGGAGATGAGGTGACGATGACTCGACTGTATGCCGTACCGATCCCCTACACGGCGCGAAGCGAACGCGAGATGCAGGCGCTCAAGCATGAGCGCACATCGCTTCGTGCCACGCTGAACGAGGAGACCCGCCGGGGAAGAGCCGGGAAGCCTGCCGCTCGGGAGGCCAAGGCACGGCTTCAGAAGGTGGAGCGGGAGATCGCGCTGGCCGAGGACGCCGCGCGGAACCTGCAACGGGTCGGCACCAAGCGAACGCGTCCGGCCGTGCCGCGACAGGCGCGCGCAAAGCCGCAGTACATGCCCATTGCCGCGCAAGGTCAAATGTTCGCCGCGCAACGCTCCGCGTTCGCCGGGAACGGCGCGCAGGACTTCGCGAGTCGCTGGGCGCAGCTTTTCAACATGGTGCGCCCGGGGGAGCCGGCGTTCCTCAACAGTTGAGCGAAGGCCGGTGCGTTCGGTGGCTCCGGCTTTGGATCGTGACAGCGATCGCTCCAACACCGGACGCTGTGAGCGGGGAGGGGACCGGGGCCTCTTCCCGGCCGGCCTTCTTGAATCGAGGGAGGGAGAATGAGCACGAACGAGGTTACGCTGGACGCCGTGGAGCAGGAGGAGGCGCGTGCCCGCTCGCTTGCGGCCGAGATCGAACAGCTACGCGAGCGGGAAGGGAAGCTCTCGGAGGCGCTGGCCGAGGCGCACGCCACGCGCGGGAACGTGCAAGCGCTGATGGCCGAGCGGCGCGAGTGCGTGGAGCTGCGGGAGGACATGGAAGCGGCGCTCCCGCTCCTGCGAAAGCGGATCGAGGAGCGACGGGAGCAGGCGTGTCGCGCCGCCGGGGAGCGCCGGTTGCTCGCCGTGGTGCGCGCGGCCGGAAGCCTCGCCGACCATTGCCGGAGGGACCTCGAGCGGATCGAGCGGCTCGTCTCCGTATTGGTCGCCGAGGTGGAACGGCGGAACGAGAGACAGCGGGACCTGGAACGTCTCCACCTCGAGGCGGAGGCGCTGGCCGCGCGGTTCGGATTGCCCAAGCCACGCCTCCCCACGGTCACGGCGCCGGCGCAGGATCCGGCCGCCGCAGCCGTGCTCAAGCCGATGCATGCGGCGGCGTTCGTGAGCGCGGGCAGGCCGTTCGACCTCAGCGGCGAGGTGAGGATTGAGCCGGTCGCGGGTGGCGTGCGGATCGTGGGCCTCGGCGGGAAGCGAAACGTCGACGGGGCAACAGGCGAGATCCTCGCCGCGGCCGGCGCATGGACTCGCACGAGGGAGCAGGTCGAGCAGGACCGCGCGTTGCGCGTCGTTCGGGACGAGGAGCGGCGGCAGGAGGCGCGGGATCGCGTGGATCAGTGGCTACGCGGCCAGCTCGCGAACGGACCCGCCGCCCGCGAGAAGGTGATGCAGGCGGCACGGGAGGCGGGCATCCCCTTCGCCGGATCGGGAGACACGAGCGTGTACGAGGCGAGGAAGCGGCTCGACGTGCGCGTGGTGCACCGGCTGGTGCGTCTCGACTCGGGGCGGGTGCTGGAACGCGACACCTCCGCCGACTACTGGGCGCTGCCGGGCGGCTGGTCGGAAGAGGAGTGGGTCGAGTACGATGGGCCGGTGGACTCGCTCGCGGGGATGCGAGCGTGAACAGGTCCGCTTGGCGGTGCCGGGGAGGGCATTGCCAGCCGAAAGCCCGCCGACCGGCACCGCGCCGGTTAGCGAATCAGCCCACTAGGGGGGCGGGTCCGGAACCCAAATCCGCCACGCCTTGAGCCCGTACGAAGAAGCGTAGATCCGCTTCCCGTTCCGGGTGATCCAAGGGCGGTAGATCCAGACTCCGTCCCGGCCCGTCTTGGCATTTGCCATAAGACGTACCCTTCAGGGTGGGGGGTACTACCCTTGCGCGGCCGGGCTGACTTGCGGTAGGGTGAATCGCTACACACACCCGCCGGCTGGCCACAAGCCAGCTCCGGCACTCGGTCCCCCAGTTGGACCGGGCAAGGCGAACCTCGGGGCTCCACCCCCGAGGTTTGCTGCATCTAGTCGGGACTCCTCATCCTCCCATCTCCCGCGTATACATGAAGCTTGACCCGCCCGAATTCGGGAACGTATACTTGGAACGGCTTCGGCGTTCGGGGCACGTACACGAGGGTCCCCGACCGCGCGGAGCGGTCTCAAGAACAGGTCGCGGGCCGTGCCACCCACCGGAGGCGCCCCCGACCGAAACTGGCTGGCATCACCCTCCCGGCGTTCGCACCGTCGGGAGGGTCCTTTTTGTGCCTCACCTAAGCTATGCGCCCACAAGATACAGGGTCAATAGTCACGCGGCCCCACACCACCTAGGGGTCGGGGACGAGGCTGGGCTACTCCGAGTCGTAGAGGGAGCGCTGCTCGGCCACCTTCTTCACCTGCCGGGGCGCCCGCTGGAAGGTCACGTTCGCGCCGGTGGTCGCCGGGTAGTCGATCCTGCGGCCGTCGAGGAGCTCCGCCACGGTAAGGAGCTGGATCCGGGGGTGCCTCCCCCAGGGCGAGGTGTAGAAGCCCGCCGAAGCCGCCTCCTCCCTCATCTGTCGAGTCGCCGGGTTGAAGCTGATGAGGACTCCGATCTCCGCCTTCTCCCGATCCACCACGCCCCGCAGCTCGTGCACGTGCGAGCGTGTAATCCTGCCGGCCTTCACCGAGATGATGATCTGCTTCGTCTTGCCCTTGGGACCTTCATCGTGGAAGTAGAGTCGCCCGTCGATCCCCTTATCGGCTCCCTTCTTCTCCTCGTGCGGGCGAGCGCCGACGAGCCCGAGCGCCCAAAACTGGAACTGATACGGATCATCCTGTGCCAGCCGCTCTGCGCCGTCCACCGATACAGGCTCCCCGATCACCTCGTAGGTGTCTTCGATCTCCGGACCGTAGGCGTTCGCGAGCCGGTGCCGAATCAAGTTGATTGCAAGATGAGTGATGTCGATGCCGATCCACCGCCGTTCAAGACGCTGCGCGGTGGCAATCGTGGTGCCGCATCCACAGAAAGGATCGAGCACGACGGCACCCTTGTTCGAGCTGGCTTCGATGATTCGTTCGAGAAGGGCTTCCGGCTTCTGCGTGGGGTAGCCGAGCCGCTCCTGAGCCTGCGAATTGATGGGAGGGATATCGTCCCAAAGGCTGTCAACCGTTTCACCCTGCAACTCATCGAGGAATCGCTTGCGTTGAATCCGTTGGCTCTTCTTCTTTGGAAAATGAAGGCGCCCTTCGCGCTCCATTTCCTCCATGCGGTCGCGCGATACCGCCCAGCCTTTCGGTGGGGGCTCGTAACCCTTGTACTCGTATCGAAGATTCGGTCGCAGCGACGGGCTCGTGAGGTTATCGAGTCGGTAGCGCCTTCCCTGAGAATCCACGTATCTGAACTTGCTCGCGATGTAATCTGGATTGCTCTCGCGGTACTGGCGTTCAAACGCAGCCGCAGGCGTCTTCGCGTAGAACAGGAGCACGTCGTGGCTCACCCCAAACCGAATCGCGGTTCGGTTCGTCTCCCCGCGGCCAGCCTTACGCTTCCAAACGATTTCGTTGCGGAAATTCTCCGGCTCAAAAACGGCGTCCATCAGGAGTTTGAGGTAGTGGCTCGCGGTCGGATCGCAGTGCAGGTAGATCGAGCCTGTTTCCTTGAGCACACGTCGCAGCTCCACCAACCGGGGCGCCATCATGGAGAGGTAGGCGAGCATGTTGCTGTTATCCAGCAACGTGCGGAACGACTGGAGCGCTCGTGACACTGCGCCGCCGTGCTCCACGGTTTCCGCGAACGCGCGAGCCGCGGCCTCGTTCCACTGCCACGTATCTTCAAACGCCTTGATCTGCGCTGCGGCAGGCGTCCCCTCCTGCCTCCCGAACAGCACGTTGTAGCTCTGATTTGAATTGAAGGGCGGATCGAGGTACACAAGATCCACCGACTCGTCCGCGATGTGACGGCGGAGAACGTCGAGGTTGTCGCCGTAATAGAGAGCGTTCTTGCTCATCCCTCTTTTCCAAGCCGCTGAAACGCGAAGGCGGGAGCGTCATGAATCCCGCCTACCAATATGACAACGGGCATCATGTCACAAGGTTTTCGCGCGCTGCGGCACCTGTAACCCACCGAAAAACCGCAGTTTAGCTCGCCTAGTTTTCCTGTACCCTTTTCCTCGCGCTGGTCGGACGTTTCGAGAGGTTGGCCCTACTCGAAAGGAGGCGTTCATGACCCGCGCGACGTTCGATCTCACGCTCGCAGGCGACCCCGCCGCCGTGGCTGCGGCGGTGGAGGAGCTGGCCGAGCGGCTCACCGAGGCCGGCCACTTCCTCGACGAAGGCTTCGATTTCCTGCACAACGAGCAGCGCTGCACAGGGCTGCGGCTCTACACGGCCGCAGCGGCGCGGTGCGCGCTCGAGCGCCTGCCGGAGATCGGTGCCTACATGCTCGACCTCGACGAGGCCGAGACGATCCACACTCCGAAGTAGCCCACAACGAACCCAGGTACAGGGAAAGGAACACGAGCCATGGCGAAGAAGCAGAGCAGCACCCCGAAGGCGGAGAGCGCGAAGAAGGCGCCCGCGAAGAAGGTGACGGCGAAGGTCACGAAGAAGGCGCCCAAGGTGGAGCAGGTGAAGGCGCAGGAGCCGGGCGCGCAGGAAAAGCCCAAGCGCTCGCCGCGGTGGTCGATCGGCTGCTTCCGGAACGAGAAGGAGAAGCTCGTGACCGTGTACGTCAACGCGGCCGGCGAGCCCATGCCCTACGAGATGAGGCGCGTGGGCAGCGCCACGATCCTCTTCCACGGCGTCTACGCGGACATGAAGTACAGCGAGGCGCGGCAGCAGCTCTTGAAGGACGCCGCCAAGCAAGGGATCAAGGACGAGGCCGAAGCTCCGGCCAAGCCCTCGAAGAAGGCGGCTCCCAAGAAGCCCAAGGCCACGAAGAAGAACGGCGCCGCCGAGAGCACCGACGCCTGACCACTTACAACTCGATGCGAAAGTGACCCTCCCCGCTTCCATGTAAGCAGGGGAGGGTCACTCGCGATGGGAGGCTGCAATGGCATCATTCAGCAAGCGAACGCGAACGACGAAGGCCGGGAAGGTGCACACCTACTGGTTCGTGCAGGTCTACCTCGGCCGGAATCCCGCCACGAAGAAGCCGCAGTTTGCCTGCAAGACGTTTGCGCGGAAGGGAGACGCTGAGAAGTGGGCGCGCGCGCAGGAGACGACCAAGGATCGTGGCGAGGTCGTATTCGATACGAAGGAAACCGTTGGGGAGTACCTGAGCCGCTGGCTCGAGGATCATGCGAGCCAGGTTCGTAGCGTCACGATCTACAACTACCGTGCGACCCTGAACCGCTGGATCCTCAAGCCCAAGAACGGCACTCCACCGATCGGCTCAATCCGGCTCGGCAAGCTCATGCCGGCCGACCTGAACGCGCTT
>CAZNDQ010000163.1:0-8369 GCA_964571825.1 uncultured Planctomycetales bacterium
ACGAGGAATACTGGCAAGAGCGGTGCGCCGATTAGCGACCGCTCGTGACGAAGATCAAGGGATTCAGACGGAAGGCATCAGCGGCACATCGCGGCACCGGTACGTCGTCCGCTTCGCCGTAGACGGCGATCTGCGCTTCATCTCCCATCAGGACACGATGCGCATGATCTCGCGGGCGCTGGACCGGGCGAAGCTGCCGGTCAGTTTCACCGAGGGTTTCAATCCGCGCGAACGGATCTCGCTCCCGCTGCCCCGCAGCGTGGGGATGAGCAGTGCGGACGAACTGCTCGTGGTGGACCTGGACCAGGAGGTAGCGCCGGAGGCGCTGCGCGAACGGCTGAGCACGCAGAGCCCCGCGGGACTGCGCTGGGGCGAGGTGCGGGCGCTGGCGCGTGGCGAATCGCCGCGTGCGCGGCGGGCGACGTACGAAGTGCGGCTTGACAGCACTGAGGCCCGCGCGGCGCTGAACCTGGCCGCGCAGGAGGCTGTGCCGCAGAGCACCGCCGACGGACCGCCGGCCGCGGAGTTCGCGGAGGCGGTGCGACAGGGTGTCGAGCGGCTGAAGTCGAGCGCGCGGCACCTCGTGACGCGGACGGCGCACAAGCCGGGGCGTCACCCCGCACGGACCTTCGACCTGCGCCCACTCATCGAAGTACTGGAGTGGGACGGGCAGGTGCTGCGGATGGTGCTGGCGGTGTCGGGCGGCGGCAGTGCGCGGGCCACGGAAGTGCTCGAGGCGCTGGGGCTGCCCGGTCGACACCTGGCGGCGTGCGTGCGACGCATCCGCGTCGAATGGGACCCGCTCGACGTCCGCTGAATCTCCCGATCTGCAACCTGGAAAGGAATGACAACTTGGTGGAGAAGCAGACACAGACCGCGGTTGCCGCGGAGGAAACGGAAAGCAAGCCGACGGTGAAGCGTGCTCCGCGCCGTCGCGGGGGCACGGGGACTAAACCGCGCAGTCGGCGGACCCGGTCCGAGGAGAAGGTGACCGAGCCGGTGCCGGAGATCCCGACGGAGTTCGTGGACGACGGGGCGGGAGCGACGATGTTCGATCCGGAGGCGGAGCCACGGCAGGTGGACCTGCCGCTGACCGTGCCGGCTGCGGCCGAGCACGCGACGGCGGACGGGGCGCCGGATCGCGGAACGGCCGTGACGGAGGTGGCGCCGGCGCGCACGACTCGGGGTCGACGGCGCACGCGCAAAGCGGACGAGGAATCGGCAGCGGCCGGGCCGGCGATTGAAGTCGCGCCGGAGGTGGGGGAGCGCGGCGAGAAAGCGGCGCGCGGGCGTACGCGTGGGCGTCGCGGCGGGCGGCGGCGCACGGCGGCGCGGCGCGGTGAGATCGCCGAGAGTGAGTCGATCGCCGCGGCGACGGGCGAGCGCGAGATGCTGATCAACGTGACGGACCAGGAAGAAGTCCGCATCGCAGTCTCGCACAAGGGCCGACTCGAAGAGCTGTTCATGGAGCGGGCCAGTGCCGGTTCGCACGTCGGGAACATCTACAAGGGGATCGTGACGAACGTCGAGCCAAGCATTCAGGCGGCGTTCGTGGATTTTGGGCAGGGCAAGAACGGCTTTCTGCACATTTCGGACATCCAGCCGCAGTACTTCGGCTCGGGCAAGACGGAGCCGGAGAACGTCGGGCGCAAGACACCGCGGCGCGAGCGTCCGCCGATCCAGCGCTGCCTGCGGCGGGGGCAGGAAGTGATGGTCCAGGTGACGCGCGAGGGCATTGGGACCAAGGGCCCGACGCTGACGACGTACCTTTCGCTGCCGGGCAAATACCTGGTGATGATGCCGGGAATGAATCGGCTCGGTGTTTCGCGGCGGATCGAAGAGGAGGACGTGCGGCGCGAGATGCGGCAGGTGCTCTCGCAGCTCGAGCTGCCGAAGGGGATGGGGTTCATCCTGCGGACTGCCGGGATCGGCCAGACCAAGCGCGAACTGCAGGCGGACCTGAACTACATCAAGCGGCTGTGGAAGACGATCGCCGACCGCGTACGGCAGGTGCCGAGCCCGGCGGAACTCTACCGCGAGTCGGACCTGGTCACGCGGACGCTGCGCGACGTGTGCACGCCGGACGTGGCGCGGATCATCATCGATGACGGCCGGGTCGCCGAGCAGGTGCGCGAGTTCCTCGCCATCGTCTCGCCGCGGGCGCGGCATGAGGTGATGTTGTACGAGGGCAAGGAGCCGCTTTTCCACAAATACGGCATCGAGGAGGAGATCAACCGCATCAATGCGCGGCACGTGCCGCTGCCGTCGGGCGGGTCGCTGGTGATCGACCAGACTGAGGCGCTGGTGGCGATCGACGTGAACAGCGGGCGGTTTCGCGATCCGCGAAACGCCGAGGAGACGGCCCTGCGGATCAACCTCGAGGCGGCAGAGGAGATCGCGCGGCAGCTTCGTCTTCGCGATCTGGGCGGGCTGATCGTCTGCGACTTCATCGACATGCTGCAGGACCGGAACTGCCGCGCGGTGGAGACAGCGCTGCGCACGGCGCTTGCGGCGCACAAGGAGCGGGCCAAGATCCTGCGCATGAGCCAGTTCGGGATCATCGAGATGACGCGGCAGCGGCAGCGGCGTTCGATCAAGCGCAGCATCTACATTGACTGCCCGCACTGCCACGGCTCGGGGCTGATCAAGAGCAGCGAATCGATGACATTGGACGTGATGCGGATGCTGCACCTGGCGATTCATCGCGCGGACGTGCACCAGGTGTTTGTCCGCGTTCATGGCGACGTGGCGAGCTACCTGCTGAACCGCAAGCGATCTGCGGTGCACGCGCTGGAGGCGGCAACAGGAAAGCGGGTGATCATCCTCGCGGAGGCGGCTTTCAGCCCGGACCAGGTGGAGATTGTCTGCAAGGACGACCGCGACCGGATCATTGACACGTTCCCGGCACCGGACGAAGCGCCGCGGCACGAGAGTCCGCAGCGTCAGAACGGCGCGCCGCGATCGGCGGCTCCGCCGAGGCGCTAGCGGACCTCGGCGGTCAGCTCGATCTCGACGCAGGCGCCCAGCGGGAGTTCGTTGACGCCGACGGCCGCGCGCACGTGGCGTCCCAGATCGCCGAAAACTTGCAGCAGCAGATCGCTCGCCCCGTTGGCGACTTTCGGCTGGTCGTTGAAACCCGCGGCCGAGGCGACAAAAACGCCCAGGCGGACAATGCGTGCAATGCGGTCGATGCCGCCTGCCTGGGATGCGACGATGGCGAGAGCATTGAGCAGGGCCTGCCGCGCGCAGGCTTGCGCCTGTTCGAGCGTGACTTCGGCGCCGACGTGTCCGGGGTGCATCAGCCTGCCGTCGGCAAAGGCAAGCTGGCCGCTGGTCAGGACAAGCTGGCCTACGCGCACACCAGGGATGTAGCTGGCGACGGGTGCGGGGACGGTTGGCAGCGTGAGGCCCAGTTCGGCGAGCTGCTGTTGCGGTGTCATTCGGCAGTCTTCCCTCGAGATTCGATCGCGCGGCGTCGCGCGATCAGAGACCGGTATCGTGTCCATGGCCGGCGGGTTCGCCGCCGAGGTCGACCGGCGCGGCGCCCGCCTGCGCTTCGGTGTCATCGAGTTCGCCGCGGTCGATGCGGCGGCGCCGCTTGCGATCCTCTTCAAGGCGTTCGGTGACGCGATCGAGCACGTCGTCGATGCCGTCGAGGGCCGTATCCTTTTCCTCGTCGACGACATCGTCCGCCTCGTCGAGAAGTGCGGGTTCGGCGAGCGTCGGCGCTTCGTCTTCTGACTCGGGTTCGTCGACGTCAGTCGTGTCGGCGGCAGGTTCCGCGCCGGGGAAACGAACGACGACGCTTTCGACCTCAAGTAGCGGGGTCGGGTCGAGGAGGAAGATGATGATCGCACCGAAGTTGTGGTCTTGCTCGGCGCGGACGCGTTTCTGGCGGATGAGTTCGAGCAGGGCCAGGAAGAGGCCGATCATCTCCGAGCGCGAGCGGCCGAGGAAAATGCGTTCAAAGTGCAGGGAGCCGTCTTCGCGCTGGAGCCGGTCGAGAATGTCGGCGGCGTGCAGGGTGATCGGCGTATCGTCGTAGGTCACCTCGTGCAGGGCGGGTTTGCGGCTGATCTGCGCCATCAGCCTGGTGAACGCCCCCATCAGGTCCCAGACGGAGGCGTCGTCGAGTTCGAGATCGGCGGAGGGGTCGATGACGGCCGGGCCAGGCGGGAAACGCATGCTGTGCTCTTCGGCGGAGCGCTCCAGCTCGCGTGCCGCGTCCTTGAAACGTTTGTATTCGAGGAGCTGGCGGACCAGTTCGAGGCGGGGGTCGGTGGGGTCTTCTTCAGCGTCGGCGACCTCAGCCGGGGGGCGGGGGACGAGCATGCGCGACTTGATCTCGATCAGCGTGGCAAGCAGGACGAGGTATTCGGCAATGGCGTCGGGGTCGAGAATCCGGAGGAGGTCGAGGTAGGCGACGTACTGCTGCGTGATGTGGGCGATGGGGATGTCGTAGATGTCGACCTCTTCCCGCTTGATGAGGTAGAGGAGCAGGTCGAGGGGACCCTGGTAGACGTCGAGCTGGACCTTGTAGGCGGTCATCGGTGCGAGCATTCTAGCAGGGGGCGGGAAGCGGTGGCCAGTGGCGCGTTCGATTACGCGACGGAGAGGGACGGGCGATCTCGCCTGATCAGCCCAAAAGGACTCGGGCGGGACGCCGCGACACAATGATCCTGATCGCCGACGGCGGTCGCCGCGATACCGGGGTACGATTGCGGGCCGGTGCTTTCGCGGCGCCACCGGCCACGGCGACAGATGTGAGTGAGCGCCAGCGGCGGGTGGTGGGCGGGTAAGCGGCACGCGCGGCCAGCCTAGGCATTCGGGAAGTGAGCGAAGCGCGCGAACACGCATGAGGGCCGGGGATGCCCGAGTATGACGACATTCTCGCCGCGGCGGAGCGCATCCGTCCGTACGTTCATCGCACGCCGGTGTTGACGAGCCGGACGCTCGACGGCCTTGCCGGCGCGCAGCTCTTCTTCAAGTGTGAGAACTTCCAGCGCGTCGGCGCGTTCAAGTTCCGCGGGGCCACCAACGCGGTCCTTAGCCTCGCGGACGACGAGGCGCGGCGCGGAGTAGTCACGCATTCGTCCGGTAATCATGCACAGGCGCTGGCGCTGGCGGCACGGATGCGCGGCGTCCCGGCCACGATCGTCATGCCGCGTACGGCGCCGCAGGTGAAGCTCGAGGCCGTGCGCGGTTACGGCGGCGAGATTGTGCTCTGTGAACCGACGCCGGCCGCGCGCGAGGAGGGCGCGCGCAAGATCGTCTCCGAGCGCGGTGCGGTGCTCGTTCATCCGTTCAACGACGACCGCATCATCGCCGGTCAGGGCACGGCCGCACTCGAACTTCTCGACGATATCGGCGACGTGGACGCGCTCTTTGCGCCGGTCGGCGGTGGTGGGATGCTCAGCGGCTCGGCCATTGTCGTCGAACACCGCTGCCCGCACGCGCTGGTCTTCGGCTGCGAGCCGCAGAACGCCGACGATGCGCATCGTTCGTTTCATTCGGGCGTGATCCAGCCCGCGCTGCCGCCGAATACGATCGCCGACGGCCTGCTGACCTCGCTCGGCGAGCGCACCTTTGCCATCATCCGCCGCCACGTCGACGACATTCTCCTCGTCAGCGAAGACGAGATCGTCGCCGCGCTGCGGCTGGTGCTCGAACGGATGAAGATCGTCATCGAGCCGTCGAGCGCCGTCGCCGTCGCCGCCGCGCTGCGTGATGTGTCGCGGGTCGTACCGGCGCCGGCCGGCCGTCCGCGCCGCGTCGGCGTCATCCTCACCGGCGGAAACGTCGACTTCACGCGGCTGCCCTTCGCGCACCCCGCCTGATCACCGAGAATCAACCTGCTGGAGCTGCGTTGTCCGGCGGTTGCGATGGGATTACAATTGCAGCATGACGATTGAGAAGCTGCGCCAGATTCACCAGAGCCAGCCGTTCCAACCATTTACGATGTATTTCGCTGATGGCGGGCGGCTGCACGTTTCCCATCCCGAATCGCTGGCCTACAGCCCGTCGGGTCGCACGATCGTTGTCGTCTCACCCGATGATTCGTCCCAGTTCATCGACTTGCTTATGGTCACACGGATCGAGTTGGGTAACGGCAAAGCGCGCCGTCCGCGCGGTCGCCGCACCTGATTATCCGGGCACCGTTACGTGCCGCAGAGCGGCCGGCTGCGCGTCGGCTCGCTGACCAGATCGGCAATGGTACTCACGGCAAAAGCGCGCTCGACGGTTTGCATCGCGTCGTCCAGACGCCGATGAAGCGGGCACAGATTCATGCCATGGCTCGGCAAACCGAGGGGGCAGGTACGGATGCGTTGCAGCGGATCGACGGAGTTGATCACGTCGAGCACGGAGATTTTCGCGGCGGGTCGCGCCAGGCGAAACCCGCCATGCCGGCCGTGCTGTGATTGCACCAAATCCGCGCGCCCCAGCGCCTGGAGGACCTTGGAAAGGTACCCGGCCGGCACCTTCGCGGCGGTCGCAATCTGCAGGGTCGTTTGGGGCGCCTCCTCATTGCCCGCGAGCCAGACAACAGCCCGTAGAGCGTACTCGGCGGTTTGTGAGATCATGGGCCTGCTCCCTCTGGCTGCGGCGGCCGGTCCGAATTTTTTTGCCGCAGCGTTAAGTTGGACCTTGACATCCAGTTTACCCGATGTATAGTGGGTGTGCAAACTAGATATTTGGGTTTTCTTATCCAATTATCAGCGGTCCGGGCAGGACCGCACGTAAGAGGAGAAGCGATAATGCGTTACGGGCGACTGTGGACGGCATTGGCAGTGGTGATTCTTGGATCGTTCGCGGTACTGGGGTACTACGGGGTAGAGCTGTATCGGCAGGCGCCGCCGATTCCGGAGCGCGTGGTGACGGCCGGCGGACAGGAACTCTTCACCGGGCAAGATATCCGGGATGGGCAGAACGTGTGGCAGTCGATGGGCGGGCAGGAGGTTGGGACGGTCTGGGGTCACGGGGCGTACATCGCGCCGGACTGGTCGGCGGACTGGCTGCACCGCGAATGCGTTTGGATTCTCGATCACTGGGCGCAAGCAGAGGTCGGCCGGGCGTATGCGGAACTCGACGCGGAAACGCAGGGGGCGCTGCGGGCGCGGCTGGAGCGGGAACTGCGGACCAATACGTACGATGTGGCAAGCGGCGAGTTGAAGGTATCAGAGGCGCGCGCGGCGGCGATTGAGGCGGTCGGCGCGCACTACGCGGCGCTGTTTGGCGACGACGCCGAATTGAGATCACTGCGCGAGGCATACGCGATTCCGGCGAACAGCGTGCCGGACGCGGCGCGGCGCGCGCAGATGAACGCGTTTTTCTTCTGGGCGTCGTGGGCGTGCGCGACGAACCGGCCGGGGATGCCGATCAGCTACACGAACAACTGGCCGGCGGAGTCGCTGATCGGCAACCGGCCGAGCGGCTCGATTGTCCTGTGGTCGCTGGCCAGTGTCGTGCTGCTGCTGGCAGGGATCGGGGCGCTGACGTGGTACTTCGCAGCGGACCGTGATGGAGAGGAGGGGCTGTCAGAGCCGCCGGATTCGGACCCGCTGCTGGGGCTGAATGCGACGCCGTCGATGCGGGCGACGCTGAAGTACTTCTGGGTGGTGGCGGCACTGATCGTGCTGCAAGTGGGGCTGGGCGCCGTGACGGCGCACTACGGCGTGGAGGGCTCGGGGTTTTACGGGATTCAACTGGCGGAGATTCTGCCGTACGCGGTAACGCGGACGTGGCATACGCAGCTCGGAATCTTCTGGATTGCGACAGCGTGGCTGGCGACGGGGCTGTTCATGGCGCCGGCCGTTTCGGGCTTCGAGCCGAAGTGGCAGCGGGCGGGCGTCAACTTTCTCTTCGTCTGTTTGCTCGTCATCGTGGGCGGGTCGATGTTCGGCACCTGGTATGCGACGCGGCAGCGGATGGGACTGGAGGCGAACTTCTGGTTCGGGCATCAGGGTTACGAGTACGTCGACCTCGGGCGGTTCTGGCAGATCTTCCTGTTCGTCGGGTTGTGGTTGTGGCTGGCGCTGATGGTGCGGGCGATGTGGCCGGCGCTGCGCCAGCCGAGCAAGAACCGGCACCTGCTGGTGTTGTTCGTGATCGCGTCAACGGCCATCGCGCTGTTTTACGGCGCGGGGCTGATGTGGGGGCGGCAGACGCACCTGGCGATCGCGGAGTACTGGCGCTGGTGGGTGGTGCACCTGTGGGTGGAGGGATTCTTCGAGGTCTTTGCGACCGTCGTGATCGCGTTTCTGTTCACGCGGCTGGGTCTGCTGCGGCTGGGGTCGGCGACGCGGGCGGTGTTGTTCTCGACGGTGATCTTCCTGACAGGCGGGATCATCGGCACGTTCCACCACCTGTAC
>CAZNDQ010000164.1:0-8306 GCA_964571825.1 uncultured Planctomycetales bacterium
GCTTGAACGTCTGGTCGCCGATCGTCACCTGCCGCTCCTGCATCGACTCCAGCAGCGCGCTCTGCACCTTGGCCGGCGCGCGGTTGATCTCGTCGGCGAGGATGATGTTGGCAAAGATCGGGCCCTGCTTGACCGTGAAGCTGCCGTCGTGCGGGCGGTAGATCTGCGTGCCCACCAGATCGGCCGGCAGCAGATCGGGCGTGAACTGGATCCGCTGGAACTTCGCCGCGATGCCGCGGGCCAGCGCCGAGACGGCCGTCGTCTTGGCCAGACCCGGCACGCCCTCCAGCAGCACGTGTCCGTTGGCCAGCAGCCCGACCAGCATCTGATGAACCATCCTCTGCTGGCCGACGATGATCCGGCCCATCTGTTCGGTCAGGCGCGAAAACGGTTCGGAGCGCTGCCGGGCCAGATCGGCGACGGCCCGGATGTCGAACGAGGTTGCGGTGGTCATGACTCTCCTTGTTGGATGAAACAACCGGCCGCCATGCAGGACGCATTCGGCGGGGGAATCTTGTCACATTCCGGCCGAGTTCCGGATTATCAGCCGCGCCGGACGTTTCTGGCAAGCGCCGCCGGGCAAGGCGGCGCGCAGCACCGGCGCCGGGGCATGGCCCATCCGACGGAGATACGCCGGGCGGGCGGCGGCGGTTCGCGCGGGAAACCGGCGAAACCGGCCGATCTGGACGCGGCGGCCGGGGCGATCGCGGCGTCGGCGCGGGGTGCGACGACCCCGGCCCCGTGCTACACTCCCGCCGCAACAGCCGACCATTCGAGGGACACGACGCATGAAGAGCTATCCGCGACGATTTGTGGCCGCCGACGCCGACATGGGCGACTGGACACAGATCGAGCCCTATTTCCAGCGACTGGCGGACGCGCCGATCGACACACCGGCGCAGCTCGAACAATGGCTGCTCGACGGCAGCGAACTGACGGCGTGCATCGGGCAGGAACGCGTCAGCCGCGAGGTGGCGATGACCTGCGCCACCGATGACCCGCAGCGCGAACAGGCGTTCCTCGAGTACATTGAGCACATCCAGCCGAAGATTCGCCCCTGGGTGTTCCGCCTGCAACAGAAGTACACGGCGAGCCCGGCGCGGAAAAAGCTGCCGCAGGACCGCTACCTCGTCCTCGACCGCAGCACGCTCAACGCCGTCGAACTCTTCCGCGAGGAGAACGTGCCCCTTCAGACCGAGGAGGAAAAACTCCAGCAGCAGTATCAAAAAGTGTGCGGCGCGATGACGGTGCAGTATCAAGGGCGCGAGCACACGCTGCAGCAGATGGCGCCGTATCAACTGGAGACGGACCGGCGCGTGCGGCAGGAAGCGTGGGAAACCGTGACGCGGCGCCGCCTGGCCGACCGCGAGGCGATCGACGACATCTTCGACAAGCTGGTCGCGCTGCGCCACCGCATGGCCGTCAACGCCGGCTTTGACGACTACCGCGCGTATACGTTTCGGCTGAAGGAGCGCTTCGACTACACGCCAGAGGATTGCGAGCGCTTTCACATGGCGATCGAGCAGGTGTGCGTCCCGCTCCTGCGCGAGATTCAGCAGCGTCGCCGCGCAGCGCTGGGCGTCGAGACGTTACGGCCATGGGATCTGGCCGTCGACGTCAAGGGGCGCGCACCGCTGCGGCCGTTTGCGGCGGTCGACGAACTCTGCGACGGCTGCCACGACATCTTCGTCCGCGTCGACCCGGCGCTGGCGGCGCAGTTCGACACCATGCGCCGCAGCGGCTGGCTCGACCTCGATAGCCGCAAGGGCAAGGCGCCGGGCGGCTATCAGGAGACGTACTTCGAGGAGCGCCGTCCGTTCATTTTCATGAACGCCGTCGGCCTGCACCGCGACGTGGAGACGCTGCTCCACGAGGGCGGACATGCCTTTCACACCTTCGCCACGCGCGACGAGCCGCTCATCACCTATCGCCACGCGCCGATCGAGTTCTGCGAGGTCGCCTCGATGAGCATGGAGCTGCTGGCCATGGACCGGCTGGACCGCTTCTACACCGGCGAGAACCTCCACCGCGCGCAGCGCGAACAGCTTGAATCGCTCGTGGCTGTGTTTCCCTGGATCGCCACGATCGACGCTTTTCAGCACTGGGTCTACCTGCACCCGCAGCACACGCGCGACGAGCGGCGGCGCTGCTGGCTCGACCTCCACCGCCGCTTCGGCGGGACCGAGAGCTACGCCGGTTACGAGGACGCCCTGGCCTGGATGTGGCAACGCCAGCTCCACCCTTTCCTCGTGCCGTTCTATTACGTCGAGTACGGCATTGCGCAGATCGGTGCATTGCAGGTCTGGCAGAACGCGCGGAAGGACTTCGCCGGGGCGGTGGCGCGGTATCGGGCGGCCTTGGCGCTGGGCGGGAGCCGGCCGTTGCCGGAGCTGTTCACGGCGGCGGGCATCCGCTTCGACTTCACGGCCGACACGCTCCGCCCGCTCATCGACGACGTGCGGTGCACGCTCGACGGGCTGCGGGACTGACCGCGGCGCGCGGTACCGCCGGCGCGGGGATCGCGGTCACCCCATCGCCATCAGAAGAACGGATAGATGAACGGCGCCAGCGGCGAACTCTGGGCGAAGATGATCAGCAGCGAGACGCCCAGCAGGACCACGAGCAGCGGAATCAGCCACCACTTTTTTTCGTGCTTGATGAAGTCAATGAAGTCGCGCAGCAGCGATTGCTTGGCCATGGTCCGGTGATCCTCAAAGGCGGCCGGTGCGTCCGGCCGGTAAACATTCATCGACCGCCCGCGGCCGGCGGTTCACCGCGGCGCGGGCGTGCTTGTCAATCATCCGACTCGCCCAGTCCGGAATAGCTCGACGCCACGACGCTGCCGGCCTCCAGCGCGATCGAGCGCTGCATCCCCGCTTCGAAGTCCACTTCGGACGGTTTCTCGGTCAGGATGAACCTGCCGATGACCAGCGCGTCGATGCCGGTGTTGACGAACGTATTGTACGCGTCGCGCGGTGTGCAGACGATCGGCTCGCCGCGGACGTTGAACGACGTATTGATCAACACCGGCACGCCGGTCTTCTCACCGAAACGCTTGATCAGCCGGTAATAGGCACCGCTCAGCTCTTCGGTGACAGTCTGCACGCGGCCAGTGCCGTCCTGGTGCGTTACGGCCGGGATCTGCGCCCGCTTGTCGGCGCGGACGGTCGGCACGAGCAGCATGAACGGCGCGTCCATCCCCGCGGGCATCTCGAACCACTCGTGCGCCACTTCCTTCAGCACGGCCGGGGCGAACGGCCGGAACGCCTCGCGGAACTTCACCTTCGAGTTGATGATGTCCTTCATCTTCTCGCTGCGCGGATCCGCCAGAATGCTCCGGCTGCCCAGCGCCCGCGGGCCGAACTCCATCCGCCCCTGAAACCAGCCGATCACCATCCCCGAAGCGATCATCTCGGCGACGCGGTCGATGAACTCCGCCTCGTCGTCGTACTGGTCATACGTCGCCTCGAAGGTGTCCAGCACCTTCTTGATCTCGTCGTGCGTGAATGATGGCCCGAGGTAGGCGTGGTTCATCACGAACTCGCGCGGCTTCTTCAGCAGCGTATTGTAAATGTGGAAGGCGGTGCCGACCGCCCCGCCCGAGTCGCCCGCCGCCGGCTGGATGTAGATGTTCTCAAAGGCCGTCTGCTGCAGGATTTTCCAGTTCGCCACGCAGTTCAGCCCGACGCCCCCCGCGATGCAGAGGTTTTTCATCCCCGTCACCTGCTGCACGTGGTGCGCCATCTTGATCATGATCTCTTCGACGATCTTCTGGCCGGAGTGCGCGATGTCCTCGTGAAACGAGTTCAGCTCCGTCTCGCGCGGGCGTCGCGGCTGGCCGAAGAGCCGCTCCCACTCGCCGGTGAGCATGGACGACGTTGATCGCGTGTGCGCGAAATACTTCATGTTCAGACGGAAGCTGCCGTCGTCCCTGATGTCCACGACCTGGCGGAACTGATCGACGTAGGTCGGCCGCCCATACGGCGCCAGGCCCATCACCTTCCACTCCGCGTCGTTGACCTTGAAGCCGAGGTACGCCGTGATCGCGCTGAACAGCAGCCCGACCGAATGCGGGAAGCGAATCTCTTTGACGATCTCCATCTCCGTGCCGCGGCCGGTGCCCCAAGCCGTCGAGGTCCACTCGCCGACGCCGTCGGCGGTGATGATCGCCGCCTCCTCGAACGGCGAGACCAGAAATGCGCTCGCCGCATGCGACAGATGGTGCTCGCAGTAAATAATGTCCTTGTCCGTACCCAGCCGCTCCTGAATGAGGTGGCCGATCCGCAGCTTGTCCTTGAGCCAGATCGGCATCGCCTTGATCCAGCTCATGTAGGTGAAGGGCCAGTCGGCCAGGCACGTCTCGAGGATGCGGTTGAACTTGATGAACGGCTTCTCATAGAAACCGATGTAGTCGACGTCGTGGATCGTGATGCCCGCCTCTTTCAGGCAGTAGCGGATGGCCAGTTCGGGGAAGTCGCTGTAGTGCTTCTTGCGGTTGAACCGCTCTTCCTCCGCGGCGGCGACCAGTTGGCCGTCTTTGACCAATGCGGCACCGGCGTCATGGTAGAAGCAGGAAATGCCCAGCACGTACACGGCGGTACCCTCACCAGCTCAGAACGGCCGGGAAAACCGCTCGATCGTCGACTCCGACATCGTATGCGGCTCCCAGTAGGAGGCCTTCGGATCCTTGTTCATCTTGAACCGCAGCGGGTCCTTGAGGCGGATCAGCGAAAAGACCGGCAGCACGATGATGTAGAGAACGGTCATCATCACGGCCGTCATGATAATCCCCAGAAACAGCCCGAACTTCATCCACGGGCCGTATAGCGGTTTGAGGGCCTGCGGCGCAAATAGCGCCGGCAGGAGGAAGAGCCCCGCGAGGACGAGGAAGATCGGCATCCACGTTCCGGCCGATTCCCACTTCCAGACGTAGCGGCAGAAGATGGCCAAGGCCGCCCAGACGACGGCGAAGGCGATGCCGAACACACGCAGATTCTTGGTGGTAGCCGGTGCACCCTGCATCGGTTGGTCTCAGACGTTATTCACAGGTAAAGCGGCGCTTGACGGGCTCGGCGGCCCCTCCGCAGATTGACATTTTCCGCCCAATCCGGCCCGCCCGGAAGCCCCGAACCCACGGCTCGCCGGACGCTGCCGGCGAATCCCCCGCCTTGGCGTAACTGCTTGAGCGGTCGATACAAATGATCGGCAACCGGTCGTCGGGGCCGTACAGTATAAGCCCCACCGGAGGTGGAAACAACCGCCTCTTGCCGTTCCCGGACCTAGGCCGCCGGCTTCGACCTCCACCCAGCCAGTCACAACCAGAAACGAACGAACCGAGTGGTTATCGGAAGCTCACCTCGCCGCATTCGTTTCGGCGACCAGCCCCTGCCGCACCAGTTCGCCGGCGACGATCCGCGCGAAAGCCTCCAGCCCCGCGTCCGACTTATGGGCAAAGTCGACCCAGTTTGCCGCTTCGCGCGGATAGAGGTTGGCCATGTCGATCAGGGGTACGCCTTGCCGCGCAGCCACACGCCGCACCGCGTCGTTGTACGCCTTGAACGCGGCGCGCACGCCGGCGGGCGTAAACTCATACTGCAGCGCGAGTTTCTCGCGGGGTGGCATATGCGCCGCCCAGTCCGGGTCGTCGTCCGGCGGCAGCCGTGTGGCATAGGTCAGCAGCACCGGCGTGATCCCGCGCGGCTTGGCGAGGAGCACCAACGACTCCACATTTCGCTCGTAAATCTCGACGGCGCGGGGGGTTATGCCGTCTGCTTTTCCCTCGGGGCGCTGGGCCTTGGCCAACCGGCCTTTGAGCACGACGTAGGTGCGGACGATCGCCAGGTTGAACCACCAGCCCTGTTTGGCGTGCGAACCGGCCTTGCGGCGGTTGGTGTAATCGCTCTGTACCTCCCCGACGATCGCTGCGCCGATGTCGTTCCACGCCTCGTGAAAAATCACGATGTCGGGGTTGCGGTCGATCGCGCGAAGGCTGAAGGTCGAAACGATGTCGGCGCTGTTGTAGCCGGCCGCGGCATAGTTGACGACTTCGACGGCGCGGCGGCCCAACCGCTCGTTGAGCAATCGCTCAAGTTGCGCCGGCCAGGTTTTTAAGTCATCCGACGCATACGGGCAGAACGTGGTCGAACCGCCGAGCGTAAGGATGCGGATGACGCCCGGCGGTTTGTCGTAAGTCTGGTCTGGGCCGCGGTTTCCCCACTGATTGGTGTGCACCGTTCCGACGTGCGTAACGATCGTCTCGTTCGGCGAGAGCGAGTAGGCGTTGTAGGGGTGGGGGACGTAGAGCCGCTCGGAGGCGTCGAGCGTGCCGGCGAAGTTCCAGGTGCCCCGGCTGATGCGGTAGGCGACGCGCAGTCCGCCCTCGGCGAGGCCGGCGAGCAGTAGCACGGCGATCAGCGCAAAGGTGAGTTTCCGGCCGGTGGACAGGCGCGGCCGGGTATTCGGGGGCCGGTTTGTCGGCGGGGGTACGGCACTTGTGGATGCAGGGGTCGATTGGTGCATCTCGATTGTGTACTCGTGGGTCTTTAGGACCGCTCCACCGGGTCCGGGAGTGGGCTCCCCGGCCCGACGGACAGCATACTCGCCGCCGGCGGCCGTGTGGAGCGGCCGGACCGGCGCCGATTCGTGTCTGGCCGAATTTTTTCCGCCGATCGATTTTTTTTGGATTTTCCCGGGAAGAATCGGTGCCGGACGGCGCATAGGTAGATGACGGTTTGCGTGTGTGGTTTGCGCGGGGTCGCGGGGCGGCGTTGGTCTGCTGGGCGATTGCCGCGGTGGGTCGTGCGCGGATTCGTCTAACCGGCACGGATGGGCCGCACGTCAATGGACCGGTGCGGCCGGCCAGCCGGACCGGACAAGCCGAGCGGGGGACCGAAGAGCACTTCGGTCCCGGTGGTCAGAGTGGGATCGTGCGTTGCCGCACAGGGCCAGCGCGGCGCGCGGCAGTGAGAAGCGGAAAGAGCCGAGACATGGGTGCCTATCTACTGAGCAACGAGGACTTGGTCCGCGCGCGGCAGACGCTTTACCGCCTGCTGGACCGGGTGCGGAATCTGACCGAGGCCCGTCAGCACGCCGAAGAGGTGATGACGCAGTGTCATCCGGAGTCGTACGGCTGGGCGTACTGGCAGTACGTGCTGAGCCTGCTGGATGAGCGGCCGGCACCGGCCGAGAGCGGCTACGAGCCGGACGAGGGCGACCGCACCGCGACGGACGCAACGGTCGACCTCTATACGCGCGAACAATCGCGGTCGAATTAGCGGGTTTGGACAAGCGCATGAGCGGTGGGGCGAGCGGCCGGCCGAGGGCGGCCGCAGGGGTTGTCCCGCGCGCCGGGGATGCGATCGTAAGTCCTTATTCCA
This sequence comes from uncultured Planctomycetales bacterium, assembly GCA_964571825.1. Lineage (GTDB taxonomy): Bacteria > Planctomycetota > Phycisphaerae > UBA1845 > CAZNDQ01. Next base: position 7,377 of record CAZNDQ010000164.1, read on the forward strand.
CGTCGGGGGAAATCGAACGTAACTCCTTATTCTTCGTGCGGGCGGAATTGCCGTAAGTTGGTGGTTCACGTCGGGGCGAAAATTTTTGTAAGTCCTTGTTTTACGTTCGAAATTCGTTCATAAGTCCTTGTATTGCGCAGTGGTCGAAAGTGACCTTTTTTCGGGCGCTGGGTGACTTCTGCGCCCGAAGTCGATGCGCTACGTGTGCAACCTTCGTCCGGACAAGCGGTTAGCGAGGCGCCCCGCGGCGGCGGAAATTTGAAGTTTTTCTTTCAGAAGTTGTTGAAAGAAAAAAATCAGGATTTTTTTGGTGCGCATTAAGCACGCTCAAGGCCGGTTCAAAGCAGTGTCCAGTGACCAGTGGCCGGTGGCCAGTTGATGAGTCCGGTGTACCGGACGAGAAACAGCGACCGGTGGCTTGTGGCTAGCAAGAGACAAACGAGGTAACCATAGGTGCGCATCGGAGGTGTGACAGAGTGACGGAGTAACGAAGTGACGAAGGGGTTGAGTCCGGAGTACCGGACGGAAGACAGAATATGTACCACAGAGGACACAGAGCGGGGAACGAGGGCGCAGAGGGGGAATCAGTGACCAGAGCCGGGTGTCAGAGGTCAGAGGTCGGAGAACAGAGATCAGAGGTCGGAGGTCAGTGGAGGAGTCGCGGAGTACCGCGACGGAAGAAGCATTTTGCCACAGAGATCACCGAGGTCACAGAGAAGAGACGGCGTGGCGAAGACAGAAGACAGAAGACAGAAGAGTCTTATCCGCAGATTGCGCAGATTTCGCAGATTCGGGTAGCACGCACTACATGGAACGTGGCACGGAGTAGGGGATGAACGGCACAACGCGCGGCGAGGTTCGGCAGCTCGGTGCAAGCCGGTTGCGCCGCGGCAGCACGTTGCCCGCGCGCGTCGGTCGAGCAAGTCAGTC
>CAZNDQ010000165.1:0-8267 GCA_964571825.1 uncultured Planctomycetales bacterium
CTGGGCGAAGCCTTCGACAATGGCGGTCTTGCCGACGCCGGCCTCGCCGAGCAGGACGGGGTTGTTCTTCTGGCGGCGGCAGAGGACCTGGATGACGCGTTCGATCTCGTTGGCGCGTCCGATGACGGGGTCGAGCTTGCCGCTGCGGGCGAGTTCGGTGAGGTCGCGGCCGAAGGAGTCGAGGGCGGGGGTCTTGCTCTTGCCCTTGCGTGCTTCGGCGGGGGCGGCGGAGGGCGCTTCTTCGCCTTCGACGCCGGCGCCGAGGAGATTGAGGACTTCTTCGCGGACCTCTTCCAGACGCAGACCGAGGTTCATCAGCACCTGCGCCGCGACGCCATCCTGTTCGCGGAGAAGCCCGAGCAGCAGGTGCTCGGTGCCGACGTAGTTGTGGTTGAGATTGCGCGCTTCCTCGATGGCGTACTCGATGACCTTCTTGGCGCGCGGGGTCTGGGGGAGGCGGCCCATGGTGACCATTTCGGGGCCGCTCTTGACGAGCTTCTCTACTTCGAGGCGGACCTTGCGCAGATCGACATCGAGGTTTTTGAGGACGTTGGCGCCGACACCGGAGCCCTCCTTGACGAGTCCGAGGAGGATGTGTTCGGTGCCGATGTATTCGTGATTGAAGCGCTGCGCCTCCTGATTGGCGAGGGCCATGACCTTGCGGGCGCGGTCGGTAAATCGTTCGAACATGCGGTTGCTTCTCCTGCGTGAGCGGGCATCCGCCCGCGATCCGGTGGTTCCCCGTGTCCGCCGGCCATCCTATTTTATGCGGACCGCCGCGCCCCGTCCCTGCGTCGCATTGAATTCCCGCCGACTCGATCGACGTTCACACGCCCGAGGGCGCGATTTTGCGGCGACGCAGTGCGAGCGAGAGCGATAACTCGCGGTCGATTCTAGCTCTGGGCGCAGGGCAGGGCAACCGAAGCCGCCGTGCCGCGTCGGCCGGTGAGCATGCTATCGGCAATCGTACAGCGGGGATTCTGGATTCGCGGGGGATGAGCGCGGGAAATCAGCTTCTCGGCGTTGCCTCGTGCACACGGGCGGGGAGATCGGCGGCGGCATCAGCGTCGGGCGGTGTATAGCGGTGTGCGCGATCGAGGCGGCGCACCTGTCGCCAGATGCGTTTGGCGTCGTCGGCGCGGCCGAGCCGTTGGAGCAGGTCAGCCTGCTGGACGAGCGTCTCGACGTCTTCGTCGTTGAGGGCGAGGGCGAGGGCGAGCGTTTCGAGGGCCTGGTCGGGTCGTCCGGCGGCGAGGAGCTGCGCTGCCTGGCGGCGGAGGTGTTCGAGTTCGCGCCCGACGGCGGGGGTGTCGAAGGCGGCGAGTTGTCGGCGGAGGAGGAATTGCGCGGCGAGCCAGATGACGGCGGCGGCGATGAGGGAAGCGGTGACGGTCCAAGTGGGGAGGGAAGCCGGGGCGATGAGGCAGCCCCAGATGGCGACCTCGGCGAGCAGGCCGAAGAGGACGGCGATCGCGGCGCCGAGCCATTCGCGGCGGAGCAGGATGAGTCCGCTGCCGGGCAGAAGAAGATTGAGCAGGATGGCGGCGCGTGCGCGCATGATGGTTGCATTATATCGGCAGGCGTTGTCGCGGCGAGGATGCGGGGGCGCCGGTCGTGCTTGACCGGGTGCGCGGCCGCGCGATAATCGGCGTCGGTCGGCAATGGCGCACACATTTCTGCGGCAAGGAGTTTCAGGCATGGGGCGACAACTGAGCGGAGCGTTGGCGGTGGGCGTAGCGGCCGTGCTGGCCGCGGGATGCGAGGCGCCGCCGCCGCCGCGTCCGGCGATGAGCACGATGCACCTGCGCGAAGTCTCGCCCGGTGCAGCGCTGGCGACGACGCGCGCGGTGCTGGAGGAGTACGATTTCCGGATCGAGATGGAGGACGGGCAGCGGGGCTATCTGCGGACGCTGCCGCAGGCGGAAGTGATCGAGGGGGGGACGAACCGGATCAGCGACCCGGTGCTGAAGGGGCGGAACCTGGTGCGGCGGATCGCGGAGGCATACGTGGAAGAGAAGGGCGGCGAGGCGACGGTGCGGCTGTCGGTGGTGCGGGAGCGGCTGGATACATCGGCGCGGCGGGCGTTCATCCGGGAGCGTGAGGATCGCGACTTTCCGCAGGACACGCCGATCGAGCAGGAGGCGGGCTCGACGACGGAGCAGTACGAGTCGTGGACGCCGTTGGGTCGGGACCGGTCGCTGGAGAACAGCATCCGGGCGTCGATCGAGGAGCGGCTGGCGCGGCGGTGAGGGGTCGGTTGGCGGCGCGGTGGGGCGGGGGGTATTCGGGCATGATGCAAGAGCGCTTGGCGACGGTGCGGGAGGAGCTGGCCGCGCGGGGTCAGGCGCACGTGCTGCGCTTCTGGGAGGAGCTTTCGGCGGCGGAGCGCGAGGTGCTGCTGGAGCAGCTCGAGGCGATTCCGTGGGCGGTGCTCGACCCGGTGATGGAGACGCACGTGCGGGGTGCGCCGGGGGCGAAGTCGATCGAGGGGCTGGAGCCGCCGCGGGTGTATCCGGCGAAGCCGGACGCGGTGCTGGTGGGGCGTTATGCGGAGGCGCAGGCAGAGGGGGAGCGTTTGCTGTGCGCGGGGCGCGTCGCCGCGTTCACGGTGGCGGGCGGTCAGGGGACGCGGCTGGGGGTGGACGGGCCGAAGGGCGCGGTGCGGGTGACGCCGATCCGCGGGAAATCGTTGTTCCAGGTATTTGCCGAGGCGATCGTGGCGGTGCGGGCGCGGAGCGGCGCAGCCATCCCGTGGTACATCATGACGAGCGCGGCGAACGACGCGGCGACGCGGGCGCTGTTCGAGGAGGCGGGGTATTTCGGGCTGCCGCGGGGCGACGTGACGTTTTTTTCGCAGGGGATGCTGCCGGCGTTTCACACGGACGGGCGGCTGCTGCTGGAGGCGAAGGGCCGGCTGGCGCTCTCGCCGAACGGGCACGGGGGATCGCTGACGTCGCTGGTGGAGCGCGGGGCGCTGCGGGACATGCAGGCGCGGGGGATCACGTGCATCAGTTACTTTCAGGTGGACAATCCGCTGGTGCAGCCGCTGGACCCGCTGTTCATCGGGCTGCACGCGCTGACGGGCGCGGAGATGTCGACGAAGGTGACGGCGAAGGCGGACGATCTGGAGAAGGTGGGGAACGTGTGCGTGCAGGGGGGGCGCGTGCGGGTAATCGAGTACACGAACTTTCCGGAATCGCTGGCGCGGGCGCGGAATCCGGACGGGTCGCGGCGGTTTGACGCGGGGAACCTGGCGATCCATCTGCTGGAGGTGGGGTTTGTCGAACGGATCGTGGCGCAGGGGTGCAAGCTGCCGCTGAACCGCGCGCTGAAGCGGGTGGCGTACGTGGACGAGTCGGGGCGGGTGGTTGAGCCGGCGGCGCCGAACGCGGTGAAGCTGGAGATGTTCATCTTCGATGCGTTGCCGCTGGCGGGCAGCGCGCTGGTGCTGGAGGTGGAGCGGGCGGAGGAGTTTTCGCCGGTGAAGAACGCGCGGGGGGCGGACTCGCTGGAGACGGCGCAGCGGGACATGGTGCGGCGTTCGGCGCGGTGGCTGGAATTGGCGGGGGTGGCGGTGCCGCGGCGGGCGGATGGCGAGCCGGACGCGGTGATCGAGATCGCGGCGTCGTTTGCGTTGTGCGCGGAGGACGTGAAGCGGCGGTCGGGGGAGATTTCGGCGCCGGCGCGGGGGGGGCGGCTGTATTTGGAGTAGCCCGCGCACCGCACCGGGTCTCGTGGAGTCGTGCGGGGCGCCATGAGGCGGGCCGAACGGGTCTTGCAGTTCCGAGAATCTCGACGAGAGCGTGATACAGAAGCGGCTATGGTGCGGATGGGAATCGGCCGGCGGCGGGGATAGAATAGTGAAGGCGCGAGGTGCGACGAGATGACCTACACTGGCAGAGTGCACAACGGCGTGGATATTCCGGCCAACGGCACGAATATTCGGGATCGAGCCCGGACGGGTTTTTGTCGGTGATGAGAATGGATGTACGTCGCCACCATATTCTTCAAGATCGAGTCAGCCTTGCGCTCGCGCACCGCATCGCCGAGTGCCTGCCCGAGCATCCTGAATGGCTGGAACTGGCAAGGCAGAACCTGCGGCGGTGGATCGCGCGAAACCATGATGCGCCGCGGCTGCTTCGATGCTACCAGGAGTGGCAGGAACTGCTGGACCGGCCGGTCGAGGAGATCTGCGCGGTACTGACGATGGAGACGGACGAAGGGCAGCGACTGCGACAGAACTCACCGTTTGCCGGCGCGTTGTCACCAGAGGAGGTACTGGAGATCAAACGTCTCGCCCGCAGCCATGAGGTTTGACCAGCTTGAGCACATCTTGCGCGCGGCCTCTGAGATTACGGGCGCCGATCAGATCGTGGTGATCGGCTCTCAGGCCATTCTGGCGCAGTTCCCGAGTGCCCCGGGCGAGTTGCTGGCATCAGTTGAAGCTGACGTCTTCACGTTTCGCGACCCCAAGGACGCAGACGCGATTGAAGGCAGTATCGGCGAACTCTCTCCCTTTCACCAGACGTTCGGGATTTATGCACAGGGAGTCGGTGAGGAGACCGCCGTGTTGCCGCGGGGGTGGCGTGAGCGGCTCGTACGGTTGCGCACGGAGAACACAGGCGGTGCGACGGGTCTTTGTCTGGAGGTTCATGATCTCGCTGTCTCGAAGCTCGTAGCGGGGCGAGAGAAGGACCGCGAATACGTCGGCGCACTGATCAGGCACAAGCTGGCATCCGTCGAGACCATTGGAGAGAGACTGGAGCAGACTCCCCTTGACGACGCGCGGCGCGAGTTGTGCGTGGCGCGGCTGGCCAGGCTCACGTCGTAATGCGAGAGCGAATCGGACGAAGCGGGTCTGTGTCGCGCCGGGTCGGGCGTTAACCGGCTTGTTTGGCGGGGTTGGCGACGGCGGGGACGTCGAGCTGGTCCTCGGACATGAAGGGTCGGATTCGTTCGAGGAAGGACTCGATTTCGGCGTAGTCGTCGGGGTTGTGGTCGTCGCGCTTGAGATAATCCAGAACAAGTTTGACGTGTTCTTCGGTGGGCTCGATGCCGTTGGCGGCGAGGTGGTGGCGGACGGCGCTGCTGCCGCTGTTCCGGCCGAGGACGAGTTCGACGGGGCCGGCGCCGACGGTCTCTGGGGGGAAGGGCATGTAGGTGTCGGGGTGCTTGAGGAGGCCGTCCTGATGGATGCCGGCCTCGGTGCGGAAGAGGTTTCGGCCGACGACGGGCTTGTTGGCGGCGGGCTCGACGGCGGTGAGTTCGGCGACGAGGCGGGAGAGGCCGTAGAGGGCCTTGGGATCGACGTTGGTCTCGCGGCGGAACTCGTCCCTGTGCAGGTGGAGCGCGAGGACGACCTCCTCGATGGCGACGTTTCCGGCGCGCTCGCCGATGCCGTTGACGGTTCCCTGGACGATGTTGGCGCCGGCGGCGATGCAGGCGAGGGAGTTGGCGGTGGCGAGGCCGAGGTCGTTGTGGAAGTGGACGCCGAGCATGGCCTCGTCGATCTTGGGGACGTTGTCCTGAATGGCCTTGACGGCGTCGGCGGCCTTCGTTGGCGTCAGGATGCCGACGGTGTCGGTGAAGCCGATGGAGATGGCGCCGGCGGCGATGGCCTCGCGATAGATTTCGTGGAGGAAGTCGGGCTCGGTGCGGGAGGCGTCCTCGGGGCCGAAGCTGATGACCTCGAAGATGTCGGCGGCGTAGAGGATGGCGTCGACGGCGGTCTTGACGACCTGGGCCTTGCTCATCTCGTGCTTGTGGGTGCGGTGCAGAGGGCTGGTGCCGATGAAGAGGGTGATGGCCTTCTTGAGGGGCGAGACGGCACTGAGCACGTCGGCGGCGAGGTCGACGTCCTCCTTCTTGGTGCGGGCGAGGACGGAGAGGACGGGGCCCTTGACGCGCTGGGCGACCTGTCGGCACATGCGGACTTCGGACTCGCCGACGGCGGGAAAGCCGATGTCGATGGAGTGGACGCCGGCGTCAGCGAGGGCGTCGGCGATGCGGACCTTCTGGTCGGTATTGAGGCGGATGCCGGGCATCTGGGAGCCGTCGCGCAGGGTGGTGTCGCTGATCATGACCAGCGGCCGTTTCTTCTGCTGCTTGACGACCCACCGTTTTACTTTGCGGTTGATGGCCGAAAACATGTTTCGCCCCTTTCCGTGTTGCGGCACTTTACGGGAGTGGGCAACGACACACAAGCCCGGCATTTCGGTGAAGCAAGGCGGTCGGAATGCAGTGCGAAACGGTGCCGGCACCGCGAGTTGAATCGGTGAAGGCTCAAACGGTTTGATTCCCCCATACGGCCGATTCAGCGGGCCGGCGGCGGATTGCTGCGCGGGCCGGGAAACGGCGGTCCCGTGAGATAGAGGTCGGTGCGCAGGAGCCTGCGGCCGAAGGCGCGACAGCGTTCCAGTTCGTCGCGCTGATGGGCCACCTCAAAGAACTCGTCGCGCTTCACATAATAGTCGGCAACGGCCTGATCCTCGACCGACTGCCACCAGGTTCTGAGACACGCAAGGTGCGCGGGCGTTAGGTTGTGTTGTTCGAGCAGTCGCTGCTCGGGTCGGCAGAGGGCGCGCGCGAGGGGGCGTGCGACGTCGACGAACGCGGCGTGGGCGGCAGTCCGAGTCGGTGCGTCTGCGGTGTGCAGGGCGTCGAGAAGGGTCAGGCCGGCGGCGGCGTCGCCGGCGCGGAGGGCGTCGGCGGCGAGTGCGACGTCGTCGGCGGTGGGCGGGGAGGGCGCGGACGACGGGGCGGCGTCGGTGCAGGGTGGGTCGGCGGCGTCGGTGAAGCGGAGTGGCGCGGTGCCGGCGGCGAAGGTGGAGGTGTAGAAGCGGAAGCGTGGGTCGGCGAGCGGGCGGCGGAAGGTGAACTCGATCTCGCGGACGCCGCGGTCGTCGGCGGTGAGAATGCGCACGTCGTAGAGGTCAGTGGAGAATGCTTCGCCGGCGGCGAGTTGGCCGCGGCCGGCCATGCCGGTGAGGAGGAAGCGGCCGAGCAGGCCGCTGAAGTAAGGACGATCGTCGGTGCGGACGCGGAAGCGGTGGGCGTCGAGTTGCTCGATGACGCAGTGCTGCTTCATGCGTTCGGCTTCGGGGGCGAAGAGGAGGGCGTGGCAGCGGAGGGAGTCGGCGGCGGGGCCCCAATGCTCGGCGAGGCAGGCGCGGATGTAGACGTTAGCGAAGGGGAGGTTGATGAAGAAGAGGTCGGTGGCGGGGGCGGGCGGCGGTTCGCGCGTGATGCGGGTGAGGGTGAAGCGCTCGGCGAGGACGCTGCCCATCCAGAAGAGGCGGTGAATGGGGAAGATGGCGGCGAAGGAAACGACGGTCATCAGCGGGAGCGCGGCGCGGAGGCGTGCGCGGCGCGCGGTGTGCGCGGCGGTCGGCGCGGTGGGGACGAGGATCATGGCGAGGGCGAAGGCGACGCCGCAGGGATAGGCGGTGTGGGGCATGGCAATAATGGGCACGGAAGGGAGGAGGCAGAGGACGATCCAGAGCGGCCAGAGCCAGAAGCCGCAGGCGCGTCGGCAGAGGAGGAGATAGCCGGTGGCAACGGCGAGGACGATGAGGAGCGTGAGGGCGCAGTCGAGTGGGGCTTCGCGCCAGGGGAAGTAGCGGCCGGTGGGGCCGACGGACATGGGCGCGATCCAGACGGAGCAGGCGAGGTAGTGGAGCAGCTTGGCGAGCCACCAGGCGAAGTAGCCGTCGCCGTCGGGACGGCGGAGGTAGACGTCGGGAAAGGGGACGTAGAAGAAGCGGAGCCGCCAAAGGAGGTAGGCGGAGGCGATGAGGGCGAGGAAGAGGTAGACGGGCCAGCGTGCGCGGAGGGAGCGCCGGCCGGCGAAGGCGAGGTCGAAGGCGAGGGCGAGGGCGGGGAAGACGACGGCGTTCTCGCGGGAGAGGAGCGCGAGCAGCCAGAGGACTAGTGCGGCGAAGAAGCTCAAGCGGTGGAGCGGGGGCGGATCGAGCGGGGGATCGCGCGGCGCGGGGCGATCGAGGCGGAGGTCGAGGCCGGAGGCGCGGATGTAGCAGAGGAGGGCGGCGAGCATCAGCGCGGTCTGGAGGAGAATGTTCTGCGCGGCGGGCCAACTGACGGCGAAGGGGCTGAGGGGATAGAGGATGAAGAGCAGCGCGGCGACGAAGGACCAGAAGGGGCGCGCGGTGAGCCAGAGGGCGAGACGATGGACGAGGAGGGCGGAGAGGAAGTGCAGCAGCAGGCTCATCGCGTGCTGGCCGAGGGGATTTCCGGCGGAGAGGACGTAG
>CAZNDQ010000166.1:0-8234 GCA_964571825.1 uncultured Planctomycetales bacterium
GTTGGGCGTGATCTCGAAGGAGGACGCGCCCAACTCGCAGGTGGAGAGTTCGAGTTGGAGGCCGGTAAAGGAGAGGCGGGCGCGCGCGGGACGGCTGTCAGGGTAGGTGGCGAAGACGTAGACGGTGTTGGCGACGCCGGGGACGAGGGTGCCGGATTCGGGGATGATCTCGACGCGGATTGGGTAGACGGTGACGGGGCAGGAGGCGGCGCGGCGCTGCTCCTGACCGGCCGGGTCGCGGACGAGGACCGCGAAGGAGACGGTGGCGTCGCCGGAGGCCTGCTCGCGGCCGATGAGGGCGTCGGGGAGGCGGAAGGTGAACTCGGCGTTGCCGTCGGCGTCGGTGCGCGCGGCGAGGCGGGCGAGTTCGTGCGGAGCGACGTCGGTGGTGGAGACGGTGACCTCGACGTCGGCGCCGGCGACGGGTTGGCCGAAGAAGTAGTTTGCCGAGATGGCGCCGCGTACAGTCTGTGCGGGCCGGTAGAAGGTGCGATCGAGGTCGACGTCGACGCGGAACTTCGGCAGGACGTAGTGCTTGATCTCGACGGCGACGCGGCTCTCGGTGTCGCCGATGGCGCAGGCAACGATGTAGGTTCCCTGCGTGATCTCGACGGCGAGAGGGCAGTCGGCGGCGGCAATGCCGTAGGCGCTGGTCGGTTCGCGCTGCTTGAAGATGACGTTGCCGCGGGGATCGATAATGGAGAAGACGGCGTTTTCGCCGGCGACGGGGAGGAGGTCGGGGCGACGCAGGGCGAGCGAGCGCATGTGGATGGTCTGGCCGGGCTGATAGACGGGCTTGTCGGTGCTGAGCATCAGCTTCCAGGCGCGGGTGAGTTCGACGGGCCGCGTGAGGGATTCGTCGCGTCCGGGGGTAAGGGCGCGGACGCGGAGGTCGTATTGGCCTGCGGGCACGTCGGGCAGGCGGAAGCGCGGGCTGCCGGAACCGTCAACGCCGGTGGAGAAGGCGGCGAGGCGGACGACGCTGCCGGTCGTGCGATTGAGCAGATCAATCTCAACCGGGACGCCGGCGACGGCGCGCTTGCGCTCGCGGTCGAAGAGGCGGACGCGCAGCGAACCGGGGGCGTCGAGGAAGAGCGTCTTCTGGCCGTAGAGCTGGAGGTCGTAGGCGCTGGGGCGCAAGTTGACGTAATAGAGGTGCAGTCCGCCGAGGATGAGCACAGCGGCGGCGGTGGCGGTGAGCCAGGAATAGCCGACGATGCGGCGGGCGCGGCGGCGGCGGGCCGCAGCGGTCTGCACGCGCTGAAGCGTGGACTGGATGAGGTCGTCGGAGGCCTCGATCATGGGGACGGACTGCACGGCCTCGAAGCGCCCGCGCGCTTCTTCGAGGGCGAGCTGACAGATGCGGCAGTGGTCGCAGTGGCTTTCGACGTAGGCGGCGTCATGCGGCAGAAGCGCGCCGTGCAGATAGTCGTCGACGTAATCCACGACGTGGCCTTTGAGATTCATGGTTGTCGCTCCTTGTGCGAGCGGTCATATTCGCGGAAGCTCGGCTCGAGATGCTCGCGCAGCGCGGCGAGGGCCTGGTGCATGTGGGCGCGGGCGGTTCCTTCGCTGCATTCCATGACACCGGCGATTTCCAGAAAGGAGAGGCCGGACCAGATGCGCAGGGCGACGACGGAGCGCTGGCGCAGCGGCAGACGGTCGAGTGCGTCGAGGACGAGCGTGGCGCGTTCGGCGGAGAGGGCGGCATCGGCCGGCGGGTCGGTGTCGGGATCTTCGAGCGTGGTGCAATCGGCGTCGCCCCAGGACGCGTAGGGTTTGCGGCGGCGGTATTCGGCGCGGCAAGCGTTGAGGGCGATGGCGAAGAGCCAGGGACGGAAGGGCAGCTCGCGGTGATAGCGGCCGCGGTTTTTCCAGACGGCGACGAAGACCTCCTGAAAGAGGTCCTCGCTGCGATGGTGGTCGCCGATCATGCGGCGGATGAAGGTGAGGAGCGAATTGGCGTGGCGGCGGAGGAGGGGTTCGAGGGCGTCGGCCTGCCCGTCAGCCACCTGCGACATCAGCCATCGATCTCGATCGAACATGGCCACCTCGCAACCGGTCCCTACAGACGTATATGCCGTACGGGCGGCGGGCGCGTAGGACAATCTGCCGGATCGATGACATTTCCGGCGCCACCCGTCGAGGGGAGCGGTGCGGATCCCGGAGCGACAGAGTCCGAGCGGGCGGCGACGGACCGGGAATCATCGGTAAACTATGCGGGCGGGTCGTGGGGCCGTTCGGCCGGAGGAGCCCGCGGAAAAAGCGGTGTCGGGGGGCGAAGCGCCGGCCAAGGCGTTTCGCTTTGCTACCGGGCACGACCTCGATTAGGTGCAGGGCGGCGGGGCGGCCGAGGGTTTCATTCAAGCAGGAGATGGCGATGAAAGCAGCGACGATGATCGGGATGGGCGTGTGGGTGATGGTGGCGGCGGGTGTGCAGGGGGCGACGATCCCGGACACGCCGCAGGGCAAGCACATCGCGGCGCTGGTGGAGGCGTTCAACAAGGGCGATGAGGCGACGATGCGGGCGTTCATCGCCGACCATTATGCGAAGTCGGCGCTGCAGGCCCGGCCGGTGGAGGCGCGGCTGGGCGTATATATGGATTTGTGGCGGCGGATGCAGGGGCTGGACGTGACGGAGGTGGAGGTCGGGGGGCCGACACAGATTACGGTGACGGCGACGACGCGGCTGCTGGAGGACACGGCGCGGCTGGGGTTCGAGTTTGAGCCGGAGACGCCGTACGGAATCATCGGGGTGCGGTTCAACGTGGAACCGGGGCAGGTGCAGGCGGGTGAGGCGCAGCCGAAGCTGACGGCGGAGCAGGTGAAGGCGGAGGCGGAGAAGTTTGCGCAGCGCGTGATCGACGCGGGGGCGTTTTCGGGCGCGGTGCTGGTGGCGAAGGACGGGAAGGTGCTGGTGGAGCGCGCGGGGGGGATGGCGTCGCAGCGGTTCGGCGTGGCGAACACGGTGGAGACGAAGTTCAACCTCGGGTCGTGCAACAAGATGTTCACGGCGGTGGCGGTGGCGCAGCTCGCGCAGCAGGGTCGGCTGTCCTTCGAGGACAAGGTGGGCAAGCATCTGCCGGACTTTCCGAGCGAGGAGGTGCGCGACGAGGTGACGATCCACCATCTGCTGACGCATACGTCGGGGATGGGGGATTACTTCGGGCCGTTGTTCGAGAAGAACTGGACGCGGGTGCGGACGCTGCAGGACTTCGTGCCGTATCTGAATGAGGAGCCGCTGATCGTCGATCCGGGTTCGCGGTTCGTGTACAGCAACGCGGGGTACATCGTGCTGGGGCTGATCATCGAGAAGGCGAGCGGGCAGAGCTACTTCGACTATGTGCGGCAGTACGTGTTCGAGCCGGCGGGGATGACGAACACGGATTCGTATGACGTGGACATTCCGACGGCGAACCTGGCGATCGGGCACACGCGGCTGGTGCCGGGGGGCCGCGGGGCGGGGCCGCTGCGCGAGAACCTGTTCCTGCACGCGGCGAAGGGAGCGTCGGCGGGCGGGGGGTACTCAACCGTGGGGGACATGCAGCGGTTTGCGCAGGCGCTGCTGGGGCACAAGTTGCTGAACAAGGAGATGACGGAGAAGGTGATGCGGGGGCAGATTGAGGTGGGTGAGGAAGGCGGCGGCGGGCGATATGGGTACGGGTTCGGCGAGGAGACGGTCAACGGGCACCGGACGATCGGGCACACGGGGGGCGCGCCGGGGATCAGCGCGGTGTTCCGGGTGTTTCCGGATGAGGGGTACACGGTGGTGGTGCTGGCGAACGTGGACAACGAGGCGATGCCGCTGGCGCGGAAGCTGACGGCGCTGATTGCGCGGTAGGGGGAAGAAGTAACGAAGTGACGGAGTTACGAAGTTACGAAGTGAAGGAGTGGATTCCTCGCTGCGCGCGGAATGACGAAAACCGGCGGGGCGTTCGGCGTGCTGGGCGCACACGTGATCAGAGATGCTTCGCTTCGCTCAGCATGACGGCGAAGGGAGGGCGCGGTAGGGGGAAGAAGTAACGAAGTGACGGAGTTACGAAGTTACGAAGTGAAGGAGTGGATTCCTCGCTGCGCGCGGAATGACGAAAACCGGCGGGGCGTTCGGCGTGCTGGGCGCACGTGGTGCTGGAGATGCTTCGCTGGCGCTCGGCATGACGGCGCGGGGGCGGCCCAGGATGACGGCGACGGTGGGGGCGCGGTAGGGGGTGGCGGCGGAGATCGAAGGACGGGCCCCGATTCGCGGGTGGTGCGCGGGTCGGGGCCGCGGTCTGCGCGGCGGAGCGTAAGTGGCTTCGGGAAAATGGGTTGCGTGCAGAGCAGTGGTCATCGGGCGGGGGCCGGGTGAAAAAATCGGAAAAATCTTGACGGGCTACTATGAACCTAGTAGTCTTTCTATACGAATAGTAAACGGTCAGCGTGAGGGCAGCGTATGGGCAAGACGGGACCACACATCACCTCGGCGGAGTTGAAGATCCTCAAGGAGCTGTGGCAGCTCGGGTCGGGGACGGTGCGGGACGTGCGCGAGCGGCTGGAGGAGGCGGGGGAGTCGCCGGCGTACACGACGGTGATGACGTTGATGAATCAGCTTGCGGAGAAGGGCGTGGTGCGGGTGGACAAGACGCGGCAGCCGTTTGTGTATGAGCCGGCGCTGCGGCGGGAGCAGGTGCTGGGTCAGCGGCTGATGCAGTTCGTGAGCAACGTGTTTGACGGGCAGGCGGGCGAACTGGTGATGCGTCTGATCGAGGAGGGGGAGATCTCGGTCGACGACTTGCGGCGGATCGAGAAAAAGATCGAGGCGAAGGAGAAAGGCGCAGCCGGGACGGATGAGGCGGCGCAGCGCAAGCCGGAAGGGGGTGCGAAGTGAACGCACTCCTGGCGGCGATCGATGTCAATGGTTCGACGAGCGCGGTGCTGTCGTGGGTCGGGCAGGCGCTGTTGTACGGGACGGCGCTGGCCGCGGTGACGTGGCTGGCGGTGCGGACGGTGCTGCGGCGCGTGCGGCCGGAGCTGCAGGCGGCGCTGTGGCTGATCGTGCTGGTGAAGTTCATCGTGCCGGTGGGGCCGGGGTCGAGTTGGTCGCTGGCGAGCGTCGGCAGCGCGCTGCGCGAGGCGGTTGTGCCGGCGCGGAGTGCGGAGGCGTCGCGTCCGGCGGAAGCGGCGGGCGGGACGCTGCTGGCGTGGATTGAAGATGACCATGCGGCGGCGCCGGCGGCGGAAGTTGTCGCGGCGGCGGCGCCGAAGTGGGGGCTGCTGCTGGGCGCAGCGTATCTGCTGGGTGTGGCGGCGAGTGTGCTGCTGCGGCTGGGGAGTTACCGGCGCTTCGTGGCGAAGTGCAGGCGGCTGCCGGCAGCGGATGCGAGCGTGGTGGCGCTGGTGCGCGTGGTGTGCGAGCGATTGGGGCTGCGGCGGGTGCCGGATGTGCGCATGAGCGATGAAGCGCCGGCGCCGTTCGTGATGGGGGTGCTGCGGCCGATGCTGGTTCTTTCCCGTCGGCAGTTCGTTCGGCCGGACGAGCTGGAGGCGGTGGTGTTGCACGAGGTGGCCCATCTCCGGCGGGGCGACCTGATGGTGCGGTACGTGCAGTGGCTTGCCGGGACGTTGATGTTTTTCTGGCCGGTCGTGGCGTGGGTGAATCGGCGCATCGACCTGGCGCGGGAGCATGCGTGTGACGAGTGGGCTCTTCGTCACGGGCGGCTTTCGGCCGGGGAGTACGCGCGGTGTCTGCTGCGAGCCCTGCAGCCCGCGGAGTCGAGGCGCGCGATCTATCGCCCGGCGGCCATGGCCGTGAACCTACGAACCATTGAGAGGAGAATCGACATGATTCTGGATGCTGCGCAGGGTCGGAGGACGTTGGGTGCGATGTCGGTGCCGGCGCTGGTGCTGGTGGCGGCGTGGGCGGGGTTTGTGCTGAGCGGGGCGGCCACGGCGAAGGAGCCGGCGCCGGCGGCGCAGGAGACCGTGACCGTCGAGCAGGACGGCAACCAGCAGAAGATCATGGTGCGGCGCGTCCACACGGGTGACGCGGCGACCGACGAGGACGTGCAGGTGTTCGTCAAGCACCTGGAGGGCGAGGGGCTGTGGATGACGGCGGACGGAGACGTGATCAACGTTCCGCCGGCGGCGGGGGCGTGGGTCGATGCGGACGGGAATGAGCAGCCGATCCGGCGACGGATGGTGATGGCGCATTTCGAGTCGGCCGAGGACCTGGCGGCATTCGGCGCAGCGCATCCGACGGCGGACGCGGACGGGAACGGCGAGGTGACGCGCGTGGAGCGGCTGGCGTATCTGACAGCCGTGGCGATGAGCGACCCGGCGGTGCTGCTGGCGGCGCATCCGGCGGCGGACAGCGACGCGAACGGCACGCTGGAGGCGAGCGAGGCGGCGCGGTGGGCGGCGGGTTTCTTCGAGCGGCGGATCGAGGGCGTGATGGCGGGTCCGGTGGAGGCCGAGGCGATCGCGGACGCGGGCGCGGGCGATTCGTCGGGGCCGGTACGCGTGCGGCTGAGGACGGCGGACGCGGAAGAGGAGATCGTGGTGCCTGCGTCGCGCGGGGCGTGGCTGGTGGAGAATATCGGGTATGAGCCGACGGCGGCCGAGGTGTCGCAGTATATCGCGGTCGCGGAGGAGGCGGGCCCGAAGCGGATGAAGATGCTGCACGACCACATGATGCAGATGGTGGGTGAGGCCGGAGACGGCAAGAAGGTCATGATCCTGCGGGCGGACGGGACGGAAGGCCCGACGCACTGGGTCGGCCAGGACGGCGAACTGCCGGAGGTGGTGAAGATGCTGCACACCGACGGCGGCAACGTGGTGATCCGGATGAACGCGGAAGAGGGCACGGCAGCCGGGAAGCGGATCCGCGTGATTCATGGGCCGCCGAACGCGGACGGTGAGATGCAGATCGAGGTGGAGGTCGAGGAGGAGGAGGTCATCGAGCAGTAGCGCTTTGTCGTGGCGGCCGGGGGTCGGGGAGTCGGCCGGCGGCCGTCAGCACAGGGATGAATCGGTCCAACAGCGCCCGGGCGCCCGACAAAGGCCCCGGGCGCTCGGCCAATGGGGGATCGGGGGCTTGCAAAGGCCGCACGGGCCGCTATCATGCGGCGTTCCTTTGCGCCTGACCGGGTTGGGCGGGCGATCAACACGAGCAAGGTGGAATATGTCGCGCGTCTGTCCATTTACCGGCAAGCGGACCCGCAGCGGTCGATCGATCGCGCGGCGGGGCAAGGCGAAGTACCTCGGGGGCGTGGGCCGCAAGATCACGGGCGTCACGAAGCGCAAGTTCAAGCCGAACATCCAGAAGGTGCGGGCGCTGGTGGACGGGAAGGTGGTGCGGATCCGGGTGTCGGCGAAGGCGATGCGGATGGGGCTGATCGTCAAGCCGCCGAAGCGGAACTGGAAGCCGGAGCAGACGACCGCGGCCGAATAGCACGTCGCGCGGGCGGCGGGGGCCCCGAACACGTCCGAGCGCCCGGGGGCGCATCTCACCTATTCCATCAAATCAGTCTGCGGGCGGTCGGGGGAGAAGAGGGGTTGCGCGGCTGCGCCGCTTTACCCGCTGCTACATTCGGTCGCCACGTTGCGGCTCCCGGAAGGCGGCCGGGCGGCGATTGTGCGCGTAGCGTCGCTGCGCCGGTCCAGCGTTCCCCGAGTTGCGTGGCGCCGGTGGCCGGCGAGCCTTCGAGCCCCGTCCGACGGAAGGCGGTGGCGGGGAATCATGCGCTCAGGGTTTGCCGCCGAAGGCTGAGCGCGCGGCCATTCTCCTTGTGCGGGAGAACGACCGTACGCGTCGGCCGGGCCCCTGCCGGGCGGCTGAGCATCTCCCCCGGCTCTTTGTCATTTCCCGACCGTCATCGGCCCGGCGCCCGGACCCGGCGCGCATCGCAAGCGCGCGCGGCCGCGCGGAAAAAATCGCGCGCGCGCCAAAAACCTTCACTTGCTTCAGGATTCAGTAACACACACTCGCCGACTCGTGACACCCAACGCCGGCGCGCCGTGCCTCCCCGTCGAGGGTGGGCAGGAGTCTCGCACCGGCAAGAACATGTCTGCGCCGTTGATTCGCAGGCGCGAATCAAGCGGCTTAGGCATGCCACCCGGACTGGCGTGCTGGGCGCACCGGTGATTCGAGATGCTTCGCTTCGCTCAGCATGACGGCAGAGCGTGCGGCGGCGGGGGCATACGAGGGGAAATGAAGGTGCGGCGGGCCGCATGCTACATCGGCGCGGCGGCGGGGA
>CAZNDQ010000167.1:0-8221 GCA_964571825.1 uncultured Planctomycetales bacterium
TCACGGGCGCCCAGCGCCGCGCGGCCGCCCGGACACGGCGCGCGCCCACGCCGAGCTGGCCGACGCGGCGCAGCGGGTGATCGGTGTGGGGTATGACGGACCGCTGACGCTCGACACAATCGCGCGGGCGGTGCACAGTTCGCCGTTTCACCTGGCGCGGGTGTTCCGGCGCTACAGTGGTATCTCGCTTCACCGCTACCAGACGCGGCTGCGGCTGCGGGCGGCGCTGGCGCGGCTGGCCGAGGGGGCGCGAGACCTCACGGCGCTCGCGCTGCGGCTCGGCTTCTCCAGCCACGGACATTTCACCAGTGCATTTCACGCGGAGTTCGGTTTGACGCCGTCCGCGTTCCGCCGGACGGCGTCGTCCGCGCGCCTGCGCGAGATGAGCACAAATCTGGAAGTCTGACCGCCTGACGGGACGTATTCTGATACGTGTACGGCGCTGCACGGGCGCGCCGGAGGATCAGGTCTGGCGTCATGCGCGAGGACTGTCATGAACACGAAATGTCCGGTATGCGACTGGGAAATCAAGGACGGCGGTCAGGAGGTCAAGCTCGACGGGCGGACGGTGGTCGTCTGCTGCGACGACTGCGCGGCGAAAGTCCGCAAGAATCCGACGAAGTACGGGAAGAGGCCTGATACGACACGGGCCCGCTGAGCCCGGCCCCCGGCACACTCCGTGACAGGGCGCCCGGAGGCCCAGGTCCTCCGCGTCCTGTCGCGGCGCGCACAGCACGGGCTTCCTGACCCGCGCTCGCGCGGTCAGAGGTTGATGACGATGCGCGGCTTGGGCGGCAGACGGTCGAAGACCAGGTTCAGCGTGATGAAATACAGCGGCGAATGCAGCGCCCCGTCGGTGATCTCCGCCAGCAGCCGCACCGGCAGGAACACGGCCGCCACCAGATTGCGGATCGCGTGCGCCGCGACGGCAAAGACGAGCGTCGTGATCTGCGTGGCGATGTGCGAAATCAGGTAGGCCAGCGCGACGAACGGCACGAGGAAGACGGGATAGTAGACCACCTGCTGGTCGGCGGTGTTGCCGCGCGCGGCTGGGTCGGCCGGCGCCGGCAGCACCGGCAGCGTGATGCCGGTGACGCGCTGCAGCTCCGCCACCGCGTCCGCCAGCGCCTTCTGCAGGTCCACCTCGCCCGAGAACTGTTCCGTTGTCTGTTTGGCCGCGTCGTACAGTTCGAGCGTCCAGGCGAGCCGCTCCGCGCTGACCTCGTTGTAGGTAATGTGCGCATACGACCCATCCGCCGTTTGCAGGTGCACCGGCCGGCCCGATTCGAGCGTGATGAACGATTCGCTGCCGTCGGCGGCGGTGAGCAAAATCGCCGTGATCTCCCCGAGCTGCCCGTTCGGCGTCCACGTCCCGTAGGCCAGCAGCGACGCCCCACCCGCCGCCTTGGCGCCCAGCAGAATCTCGCTTGCCTTGTCGGCGTTAATGAACCAACCGACGTCCGCGCTCGCGCCACCGCAGTCGTCGAGCACGCAGACCGTCTCGCACCCGAACGGCGCGATGATCAGCCCGATGCAGGTGAAGGTTGTCAGCCACTGGCCGGGAATGGAGCGGGGGAATTGCCGGAGTCGCATCGAAACTCCTCCATGATTCCTGTCGGCGAGTGCTGGCAGTATACCTGACGCGCTCAGCCCCCGACAACACCCGGACCCACCGATTCCGGCCAAAGCCACTGCGGCGCGCTGATGATCAACGTGCGGATGTTGAACAGCATGTGCACGAGGATCGGCGTCCACAGCGACCCCGTCCGCTCGTACGTGTACCCGAGCACGAGCGCCATCAGAATCAGCGGCACGACGGCGATGGGCTGCGGCAGATGCACAACACCGAACAGGATCGACGCGAGCACGATGCCCCGGCCGCGCCCGCCCAGCGTCCGCCCCGCCCACGGCTGCACCAGCCCGCGCCAGAACAGCTCCTCGCCTAGCGGCGCCAGCAGCGCCGCGTTGAGCACAACCAGCCCGCGCGCCCACGCCGCCAGCGCCGGATCGCGCAACACGACAATCGCCTCGTGGTCGTGGATCAGGTCCCCCCGGCCGATCCGCAACACCGCCAGCTCCGACAGCCTGGCCACCCCGTAAACGACGGGGAGGACCGCCACGAATGCCGCCAGCGCCCAGAGCAGGTTGCGGCCGAGACGGCGCGAGTTCAGCCCCCAGCCGCGAATCCCGCCGCGCCAGGCAACGGCCGCCACAAGCAGGCAGGCCAACGCCCCGGCGGCCGGCGCCGCCGCGCCGTGCAGGGCCAGGCGTACGCCGGCGAAGGGGTCCGGCGCGCCCGGCTCCTCCGGCAGAGGACCCGCGGCGCGCGCCGCGACCATGCCCGCGAGCACGTACACGCCGAACACCCACAGCAGGTGCAGCAGCCGCAGCGCATGCGGGCTCTCGTCGGGCAGCGGCGCCAACCGGACGCTTCGCGGCGCGCGCCGCGCCACCACGGCCAGCCCGATCCAAACCGCCACCCCCAGCGCGAACAGCAGCCCGTCGACGAGGGGGACTTCCATATCGCGCACCATCCTGACCGGCCGTGTTTGAATCCGTGCGGCGGGTTTTCTATGCTGATCTTTCGGCCGCCGCCGCTATGGACAATATCCTGCAACAGATCGTCGCGTCAAAGAAGGACGAGGTGCTGCGCGCCCGCGCCGCCGTACCGCTCGAAGAGATGCGCCGGCGCGCCGCCGCGGTGGACCGCCCGCGCAATCTCTACGCCGCGATACTCGCCGAACCGCGCTACGGCATTCACCTCATCGCCGAAATCAAGAAGGCCTCGCCGTCCGCCGGCCTGATCCGCGCCGACTTCGACCCGGCGGCCATCGCGGCGACGTATCACTCCTGCGGGGCCGCCGCGCTGAGCGTGCTCACCGACGAGCCGTACTTTCAGGGAAGCCTGGAGCACATCGCCCTGGTCAAGGCGGCCGTGCCGCTCCCCGTCCTGCGCAAGGACTTCGTCATCGACGAGTATCAGATCTACGAGTCGCGCGCGGCCGGCGCCGACGCCATCCTGCTCATCGGCGAACTCCTCGAACCGGCCCAACTGATGGACATGCTCATCCTCGCCAACGAGCTGAAGCTGACCAGCCTCGTCGAAATGCACGACGTCGAAACGGTGATGCGTTACCGCTCGCTGATCGGCTTTCCGCTGCGCGGCTATTCGCTGCTGGGCATCAACAACCGCGACCTGAAGACCCAGACGATCGACCTCGGCAACACCGCGCGGATGATCAGCATGCTCGACGAGGAGATGCCCGTCGTCGCCGAGAGCGGCATCCGCACCCGCGCCGACGTGCAGCGCATGCGGCGCAGCGGCGCCCGCGCCGTGCTGATCGGCGAGACCTTCATGCGTGCGCCGGACATTGCGGCCGCGGTGCGCGAGCTGCTCGGACCGGGATAATTGCCGAACTTGTCACGCCGCCCGGCGTCTTTGCGGATGTGAAGATGACCGAACCGCCGCTCTCTGCCGCGCCGGATTTCGAACGGGTCGGGCCGCTGCCCCCGCGCCCGGCACCCTTGATCGCGCCGCGCCGCGTGTCGATCCTCCGCGGCGTACTGGGGCTGTGGTTCCGCCCGCGCCGCACCGGCCCGCACCTCGCCGCCGGGCCCTGGTGGCCGGCGATCCTCGTCTACGTGTTCAGCGTACTCGTCGGCGGCGCCGGCATCCTGGCCTTCGTCGGGTTTCACGTCTTCGGAGATTCGTTGGGGGAAATCGTTGATGAGTCCATGCAGTTCGCGCGCAAATTGTTCACGCCCGACGCCGCGCTCGTTGGGCGCATGTTGGCGCTCGTGGCGATAATTGTCGGCGCCCTGCTCAACCAGTTCGGCCTGTCCGCGGCGCTGATGCCCTGGGCCGCCGCGGGCGAGTCGATGTCCGCGCTGCTGCGCCGCTGCGTCAAGGGCGTGCTCTGGGGTTCGTCGCTGCTGCTGCCGCTGGTTCCGCTGCTCTACGCGGGCATGCGCTGCGGTGTCCGGATCGTCGAGATGCTGCATCCCTATGGCCTCCGCTATGGCCGCGTGACCAACGAATTCGGCGAAATCGCGGGCGCCCTTGTCGCCCTCGCGTTCTGGGGCATCTGGTCCGTGACCGTCATGCTGCGGGCGCTCTGCGACTACGCCGGCCCGCCCGCCGGGCCGGGTTGGGAGCCGCTCTCGCCCCGCTGCGAATCCTGCGGCTATTCGCTGCTCGAATTGCGACCGGCCGCCGTCTGCCCCGAGTGCGGCGACGCCGTCGCCAACTCGCTGCCGCTCGCCAATCCGGACGTGCCCCGCGCCATCGGCCCGCCCCGACGCACCGGATGCACGCTTCGTCACATCACACTGCTGCGGCAAATGCTGGTCGGGCGCCCGCTGCGCATCAGCCGCCCGCGCGAGGAAATGACCCGTGCGCGGCGCTTCTTCGTCTCCGCGTACATCACGCATGCAGCGATGATCGTCGCCACCATGGCGCTGGTGGGCTATGGACTGAGCGCCACCCCGGACCGCGAGGAGGCGCTGTTCCAGTTCCTGCTCCCCTCGGGCTTTCTCTGCGGCAACGTCGGCAACGTCGCCATCGGCGTGGCCATGTGGACGTTCCTCTGGGGCTGGTGGCGCGACCGCCGGCGCGATCCGCGCGTCGCCGCCGTCGTTGCGCTGCGCTGCACCGCCTTCGTCTACCCCGTCGTCTGGCTGGGGATCCTGATCACGGTATCCGCGGCCCTCATCAATCTGTGGCTGGGATACGTATACCTGTTGTTGCCGTTCTTCGGGCAGGCGTATCTGGGCCCGGCGATGATCGTCATCTTTGCCGCGAGCAGCGCCATCCTCGGGCTCTGGACGCTCCTGCGCGTCCGCACCCACCTCGCCGACGTGCAATACTGCAATTCGTAGGCGCGCGTGGACCGGCTACGTCGTCGAGACCGGCGCGGGCGCGGTTGCCGGAATCGGCGCCGCGGCGCTGGCGTCCGATCCGCCCAGATGCGTGTAGTACAACGTGCGGTAGAGGCCGCAGCGCTCGATCAACTCGTCGTGCGGACCCTGGTCGACGACGCGCCCGCGGTCCATGACGACGATGTGATCCGCGTCGCGGATCGTCGCGATGCGGTGTGCGATGACGATCGACGTCCGCCCCTGCATGAACTCGACCATCGCCTCGTGAATCTTCTTCTCGCTGTCCACGTCAATCTGCGACGTCGCCTCGTCGAAGATGAAGATCGGCGCGTTGCGCAGGATCGCCCGCGCCAGCGCCACCCGCTGCCGCTCGCCCCCCGAGAGCGTCGCCCCCGTCTCCCCGATCACCGTCTCGTAGCCCTGCGGCATGCGCCGGATAAACTCGTCGGCGTGCGCGTGCCGCGCCGCGTCGATGATCTGCTCGTCGCTCGCGTGCGGCAGCCCGTAGCCGATGTTCTCTTTCGCGCTCATCGCAAAGACGACCGCGTCCTGCGTCACCAGGCTCACCTGGCTGCGGACGCTGCGCAGCGTGCAGCGGCTCACCTCCGTGCGGTCGATCAGCACCGACCCCGAATCGGGCTCGAAAAAGCGCAGCAGCAGCCCGATGATCGTCGTCTTGCCCGAGCCGTTGGGCCCGACGATTGCCACGCGCCGCCCGACCGGCACGACGAAGCTGACGTCAACCAGCGCCGGCTCCTGCTTCGTCGGGTAGGTGTACGTGACGTGGCGGAACTCGATCCGCTCGCGCAGCGGCGGCAGCACGAGCTGCCCCGGGCCGCCGCGCTCCTCGCGCGGCATGTCGATCAGTTCAAAGACGCGACCGGCCGCCGCGTCGGCACGCTGCACCCGCGTGAAAATCGTCGACACGCGCCGGATCGGGTCGAAAATCGCTGCGATCAGCAGCCCCATCTGCAAAAAGTTTTCCGGCGAGATCTCCCCGCGCATCGTCCGGTTCGCCAGCCACAGGATCGCCACGATCGAGATCGCCACCCCCAGCGTCTCGATCAGCGACGGCGTCAGCGCGTCGATCCGCCCCATCCGCAGAAACTGCCGCAGCATCTGCCGCTCGATCCCCCACATCCGCCGCCGCTCCCACCCCTCGCGCCCGTACGCCCGCACCACGCGCATCCCGTGCAGCGTCGCCGAAAGCACGTTGAGGATCCGCCCGTACCCGTGCAGCACCTTGACGTTGGCCCGCCGGATGCGCTTCCCGAGCTGCATCAGCAGCCCCGCCGACAGCGGCACGCCCAGCACGACGATCAGCGTCAGCCGCCAGTCGACGTACAGCGCGATGATGAACACCGCGATCGCCTTCAGCGGCTCGCGCATCATCTTGCCGAACAGCGCGTTGAAGCCGCGGAAAATCTCCTGCGAATCCTGCAGGACCCGGCTCATCTTGTCCGACACATCCCGGGAAAACTCCAGCAGCGGCATCTCCATCGCCCGCTTGAACATGTCGCGGCGGATGTCCATCAGCGACCGCGCGCAGGCCGTGTACACCAGATACTCCGCCCAATAGCGGCAGACGTTCCCGACGATCGTGATGCAGAAGATCACCCCCAGCGTGATCATCAGCGTCCGCATCCGCCCCGGCACCGTGTGGTCGTTCGGCAGCCACGACGCGATCCGCCCCGCGATCTCCAGCGGACGGGCCATCGGCGGCAGCTCGATCGTCACGCTGCGCGGCGCCGCATCCTCCACCGATACCACTTGCAGAGTCAGTTTGTCCCCGGCCTTGCCGAAAACCAGCGGGTCGAGCACCGAGTGCAGCGGATCGTCCTTCTCCTCCGGCAGGTACAGCGCATCACCCGTCTGCAGCAGCCCCGCCGGCAGCAGCGTCCGCGCCGACACCCCGCGCACGATGGCCGAGTCGTCCGGCGGCCGATAGCGGTAGCTTTCGCGCCCGAGCCGATAGACGCCCAGGTCAAGCTGCAGCCGCCGCTCCGCGATGTTCCGCATCGCCGAGGTCCGCGGCCCCTCGTCCGCAATCAGCAGCTTGAGCACCGGCAGGATCGCCCCCATGCTCGCCGAATACGCCAGCGCCAGACCCATCGCGCAGAAAAACGACGTGATAATCAGCCTGCGATACGGCCACAGGTAGCGCATCGCGCGGCGGAATTGTCTCAGGCTGCGCTCGCCGTCCAAGCAGAAATCCTCGTCGCAGGTCCCCGGCGCCGGCATCCGTGCCGCAATCCGGCAAGCATAGGGAAATTCGCCGCTTCTCGCAACGCGGACGCGGCCGCGCTCACGGCACCGCGGCACGCTGCTCGTGCAGCGCGAGCGCTTCGAGTGCCATGCCCGTCGTCAGCGCCGTCGAGGCCCAGCCGATCGTCACGCCGTTGTCCAGCCGCCCGTGGAAGAAGATGCCCGACTCCCACGAGCCCGCTGCGCTCTGCCGCGACCGCAGGTACGCGATCGCACCGTCGGTGACGGGGCCGTCGCGGTCCGCCAGCAGCAGCGCCAGCACGGCAAAGGCGGTGTTGAGGTCCGGATCGCCGCGGTCCCAGTGAACGCCGCGGTCGTCGCTGATCGCCGTGTCCAGCAGATGCTGCGTCAGCCCGTCCAGCGCCGGCTGCAACTCGGCCGCGCCCCCCTCCGACACCGCCCGCGCCACCGCGTAGTGCAGGAACAGGTTGTCGGGGTAATAGAGGCTGATCTGTGCGTGCGCCGTGCGGTGCAGCTCGCGCGCCACCATGTCGTTGGCCAGCGCGATCGTCTCGGCCACGCCCGGCGTCTCCAGCCGCCCCAGCCGCCCCAGCGTATTCACCACGTTGATCGCCACGATCATGTCCACGTCGTTGAAGATCGGGTTCGCCGGGTCGTTGTGATAGGCCAGCCAGGTGAGGAACGCGCCGCTCTCGGCGGGCAGCCACGCCGGGTTGTTGCGCCGCGGCACCTGCCCGAGGTCGCGCCAGTCGGAGAAAAAGTGCGACGGGTCTTCCGCCAGCGGCGGACCGCCGTCGAGCAGGTGGTGGTCGAGCAGCACCGCATACGCCCCGGCCGTGTCGTCGGCGTCCGTCGGGATCGCCAGGTTCGTCGGATAGAAGCCGAGGTTGAGCGGCCCCAGATGCCCCATGAAATCAGGGCCGGGTATAACCGAGTCCGTCAGCGCCGCCAGCAGCACGTCCTGCAGCGCCTCGGGCGGCAGGTCGTGCGGCCAGAAGCCGTAGGTGCCCGCGTCCGGGCATTCCGGGGGAGCGCGAAACCGCTCCACGAGCCCCACCGCGCGGACGCGCATCCGCTGCGCCGCTTCAAGGTCCGCGTCCGACAGCCCGAGCGCCTC
>CAZNDQ010000168.1:0-8210 GCA_964571825.1 uncultured Planctomycetales bacterium
CCGAGGCGCCTCGCTAACCGCTTGTCCAGACGAAGGTTGCACACGTAGCGCATCGACATCGGGCGCAGAAGCCGCCCCGCGCCCGAAAAAAGGTCACTTCGACCACTGCGCAATACAAGGACTTATGAACGAATTTCGAACGTAAAACAAGGACTTACAAAAATTTTCGCCCCGACGTGAACCACCCACTTACGGCAATCCGGCCCAATCGAAAACAAAGGACTTGCGCGCGAGCACCTGCCCCTTCCCAGGTCCGTGATCCGCACACCCTCTCGCCCTCGCCGTAAACCCCGATCTGGTCAGTATATAGCAATATACTATTGCTTTTTCCTTGACAGACCATCCCGTTCGGTGTATGTTTGGTATCTGTACGGGTCATTTAGCCCGCACCACGAACCCGGAGGCCGGCAATGTCCTTGATGACGCTAGTATGTTCGCAACATACCGCAGATAAGCATGTTACGGACGACGACATCCGGGTGTCTGTACCGCTTCACACGCCCTCTCCCGTCGAACGAACTTACCGCGTCCTGAACGTCCAGAGCCGCTTCGGCCTCCCCGCCCAGCCCGAATCCAGCGCAATGGCGCGCAATACCACCTCCGCCGCAAACCCCGCCACGGCCGAAGTTTCCATCCCCCACGCCCCCGGTGGCATCACCCTCATCATGGGCCCCTCTGGCGCCGGAAAAACTTCCCTCCTCCGCGAGATCGCCCGCGCTCACCCCCAATCTCGCAACGTCAACGAGGTGACGTTCACCCCCACGCAAGCCGTTGTCGATCAGGTACTTACGCCCGGCGAGCTGACCGACGCCCTCCGCATCCTCACGCAGTGCGGCCTCGGCGAACCACGCCTCTGGCTCCGCCGATACGACGAACTCTCCGTCGGCGAGCAGTTTCGCGCCCGCCTCGCTCGCACCGTTGGCCTCGCCCACCGCGACGCCGCGCCGCCCCTCCTCCTCTGCGACGAATTCGCCGCCGCCCTCGCCGACCGCCAGGCCCGCGCACTCGCGCACAGCCTCCGCCGCCTCGTCGCGCGCACCGGCCTCTGCCTCATCGCCGCATCCACGCGCGGCGACCTCGTCGTCGATCTCCAGCCCGACTGCGTCGTGCTCTTCCGTGAGCGCGGCCGCGCCATGACGGTCCGCCGCAAGCCCCAGCGCCGCGCACTCTCCCTCCTCGCCGGCATGGAGATCGTCGAGGGCTCCCGCCGCGATTACGACCGCTTCGCCGAGATGCACTACCGCCGCCGCGACGAACTCGGCTTCGTCGACCGCGTCTTTGTTCTCCGCCGCCGCGCCTCCGCTCTCGACGACGAGCCCCTGGGCATCGTCGTCTACACCTACCCGCCGCTTGAACTCGCGCTGCGCAACGCCGTCACTGCCGGCCGCTACTCCGGCAACGCCGCCCGACTCAACCGCGACCTGCGCACCCTCCGCCGCCTCGTCATCCACCCCGACCTGCGCGGCTGCGGCGTCGGCCGACTCCTCGTCTGCCGCACGCTCGGGCGCCTCGGCGTTTCCCTCGTCGAATGCCTCGCCAACATGGGCGACGTCAACCCCGTCTTTGAGCGCGCCGGCATGCGCCGCGTCGGCCGCTGCGCGCTGCCCGAAGCGCAGCGCCGCATCGCCCGCGCCCTCGCCGAACGCCACGCCGATCCGCACGCCACCGACTTCGCCGCGCACGTCGCGCGACGACCCGAAGTGCGCCGCCTCGTCGCCGAGGGCGTCTACCGCTGGTACTGCACCATCACTTCGGCGCAAGCCGCACGCAGCCGCGTTGTGCGCCAGAGCCCGGCCGCGCTCGCCGAAACATATCGCCAGGTCGCCGCCAGTCGCCCGATCTACTACCTCTGGGAGCGCCCGCGATGACCGCAACCGATTCGCATCCCGGCATCGAACGGGGGTGCTCTGCTCCCGGAGACGGTCCGTCGTCGCCCTGCCGTCCGCTGGCCCCGGGCGGCGGCGCGGCGGGCCGCACCCGCGCCGTGAAGAATCGCGCATCCATTGCTGTTAGCGCGCGGGCCCTGAGCCGCGCGGCCGCGCGCATCGCGCGGCCTCTGACGCGCCCGCTCGCCTCGCGCAAGACCCGCGTCGCGCTGGCCACTGTCTTCGCCGCGTTCGCTGCCGACCGCGGCCTCGAGGTTGACGAGGAACTCGTCACTGCCATCCTCAGCGTCGGCGTGGCGCTGATCCTCGGCATCGCGCACGAGGACGCGGGCCGCGCGGCCGCGCATCGCGGAGAATCGGACCCATGGAAACCAACACGGGGAAACTGAGTCATCTGCCATTGAATTGCGTCGGCGTGATCAGCGGCTCGCTGCGCGGCTCCACGCGGGACGAGCGCCGCACTACGATATCCGGCGATGCGGCTGCGCGTACTGACGTACAACATTCACAAGGCGATCGGCGTGGACGGGAAGTTTGCGCCGGAGCGGATCGTGGAGATTCTCGAGCACTACGACCCCGACGTGGCGCTGCTGCAGGAGGTCGACCGCGGCGCGCCGCGCTCAGGGATGCTCGACCTGGCGCTCGAGATTGCCCGGCGCCTCGATTATCACCATCGGGCGGTGGGGATGAACGTGTACATGCGGCGTGGGATGTACGGCAATGCGACGCTCTCGCGCTATCCGATCGGCCGGCAGCACAACATCGACCTGACGATCGGGTCGGCCAAGCGGCGCGGCGCGCAGCACACGCGCGTACATCTGCGGCGGCGGAACCGCGAGGTGGAAATCGACCTGTTCAACATCCACCTCAGCCTGACGGCCGGTCTGCGGCGGCAGCAGATGCACCGACTGCTGCACAGCTCCGACATCACGCACCTGTCGCTCAACGCGCCGGTGATTGTTGCGGGCGACATGAACGACTGGCAGGGACTGCTGAAGCGTCGCTATTTCCGACCGGCCGGCTTTCTCTGCGCGACGAACAAGGGCCCCGGCTCGCGCTGGGCGATCAAGACGTTTCCGAGTTACGCGCCGGCGGGGGGGCTGGACAAGATTTTCTACCGCGGACACCTCGAACTACGCCACGTCTTCCGCAGCAAGCTCGAAGTCGCCCGCATCGCCAGCGACCATCTGCCCGTCATCGCCGACTTCGACGTGTGAGCCGGAAAGCTACCTGTCTTCGAGCTGTTGAATCGTGCAGGGAGAGCATCGTCACTGAACTGCGAGCATCTATAATCGCAGCGTTGTTCGGCTGCCGGTCATGGCCCCCATTCCGCTCGACTCGCGGCGCGCGGGTTTCGGAGAGTGCATGAGATCGGTCAAACTAGTGGCGCAGCTATTGACTTTCTGCACCTGCGGCCCGGCGCTATACGCGCAGGCACCGCCGCACGAAAAGGAGCCCAGCCCGATGTCACCCGACACAAAGCCATCGGCCGCCGAGCACGCCCACACGAACGCCCTGATCCACGCGACGAGCCCGTACCTCCTGCAGCACGCGCACAACCCGGTGAACTGGTATCCGTGGGGGGAAGAGGCGCTGAGCAAAGCGCGTGCCGAGGACAAGCCGATTTTCCTCAGCATCGGCTACTCCGCCTGCCATTGGTGCCACGTGATGGAGCGCGAGAGCTTCGAGAACGAGGAGATCGCTCGCTTCCTCAACGAGCACTTCGTCTCAATCAAGGTCGACCGCGAGGAGCGCCCGGACCTTGACGAGATCTACATGAGCGCGACGATGATCGCCAACCAGGGGCAGGGCGGCTGGCCAATGAGCGTTTTCCTGCGGCCGGACCTCAAGCCGTTTTTCGCCGGCACCTACTTCCCGCCCGAGTCGCGCTACGGCCGGCCGGGGTTCCTGCAATTGCTGCAATACCTCGCACGGCTCTGGGAATCCGACCGCGGCAAGATCGATCAGGGCGCGGAGGCGCTCACCTCGGCCGTACTCGAACAGGCGCGCGTCGCGCCCGGCGAGCACGAAATCACGCGCGAGGTGGTGTCGCCGACGGCGGCGCTGTTGGCGCGGCACTTCGACCGCCAGAAGGGTGGCATGCTCAGCGGCGGCACGAACAAGTTCCCGCCCTCGACCGCCATGGGGCTGATGCTGCGCGAACACGCGCGCACGGCTGCGGCCGGCAAGCCCAACGCCGACCTGCTCTACGTCGTCGAACTGACGCTCGACCGCATGTCGCGCGGCGGCATCTACGACCATCTCGGCGGCGGCATCGCCCGTTACAGCACCGACCCCGATTGGCTCGTGCCGCACTTCGAGAAGATGCTCTACGACCAGGCGCAGGTCGCGGGTATCTATCTCGACGCCTTTCAGGCGACGGGCAACTCCCGCTGGGCCGACGTCGCCCGCGACATCCTCGACTACGTGCTGGCCGACCTGCAATCGCCCGAGGGCGGCTTCTACAGCGCGCGCGACGCCGACAGCGAAGGCGTCGAGGGCAAGTATTACGTCTGGAGCTGGAGCGAACTGCGGCAACTGCTCGGTGAGCCGGACGTCAAGTTGTTCGCCTCGTATTACGACTGCAGCGAGGCCGGCAACTGGGAAGGGAACAACATCTTGCATCTGGCGCGCCTGCCGGAGGAGACGGCGAAAGTGTACGCGCTGAGCGTCGAGGCGCTGGAGGCGCGCATCGAGCCGATGCGGGAGAAGCTCCGCGCGGTGCGGGCGAAACGGGTGCCGCCGGGGCTGGACGACAAGATTCTGTGTGACTGGAACGGGCTGATGATCTCGTCGCTGGCGCGCGGGGCCGCCATTCTTGATGAGCAGAGGTATGCGGAGGCGGCGGCGAAGGCGGCGGACTTCATTCTGGCGCGGATGTCGCGCGAGGGGCGGCTGCTGCGGGCGTACCGCGGGGGGAAGGCGCACACGCCGGGGTATCTGACGGACTATGCGTTTCTCATCGAGGGGCTGCTGCACCTGTACGAGGCGACGTTTGATCCGCGGTGGCTCGAGTCAGCGCGGGCGCTGAACGAGAAGGTCATCCGGCACTTCCATGACCAGAAGGAGGGCGGCTTCTTCTTCATCGCGGACGACGCCGAGCAGTTACTGGTGCGGACGAAGGACGCGGGCGACGGGGCGATTCCGTCGGGGAACTCAGTGCAACTGCTCAACCTCGCCCGCCTCGCCCTGATCTACGACCGCGCCGACTGGCGCGAGAAGTCGGAGCAGACACTGCGGACGTTTGCCGAGGCGATCACGACGCGGGCGGGCGGCTACGACCGGCTGCTGTGGGCGGTGGACTTTGTGCGCGGGGAACCGCATGAGATCGTCATCGTCGGGGCGGCGAACGATCCGGGGGCGCGGGCGCTGCTGGCCGAGGTGCGGCGGCGGTTCCTGCCGAACAGCGTGGTGATGGCGGTCAACCCGACGGACGCGGCACAGGCGGCGCTCGCCGAGCGCATCCCACTGCTGCGCGGCAAGACGCTGATCGACGGGCGTCCGGCCGCGTACGTCTGCCGCAACTACGCCTGTCGCGCGCCGGTGACGACGCCGGCCGACCTGGCCAAACAGCTCTGACGGCGCGCCCCGCCGCTCCCCTCTGGACAGCCGCGCCCCAAGCGTCGATAACTGTGCATGGAGTGGAAGGATCGTTCAGGAGGATCGATCATGAATGTGCGGCGCAGCGGTGCGGTGAATCTGGTGGTGTTTGGTGTCGTGCTTGTGTCCGTCGGGGCGCTGGCGCTGGCGCAATCTCGCGGTGGAGACGAGCCTCCCGCTTCCGCGCCGGCCGGTGCGCCGCAGGCCGCTGCGCCCGAGCCAGGTGAGCCGCCGACGCCCGCGCAGCCATCGCCCGAGGAGGTCATTCGCGAACTGAAGCGGACGCGCGAACAGTTGGCGACGATCACGCCGACGGAGCCGGAGTCGGACTTTCCGGGAATCGTCGATCCGCAGGCGGCGCCGATCAGCCCCAACGCCGTGCTCGATCCGCTGATGCCCGAGGGGACGTACGTCATCGACCGCGCGGGGCGACTCGTACGCAGCGGCTCGTGGTACGCCTTCGACATGGAGGGCAGCGGGCAGGTGGTGCGGACGCAGGCGATGCGGATTCTGCCGAGCAAGCTGCTGGAGAGCATGGAGCGGGCGAGCGCGGGGGGCGCAGAAGACGTGACGTTCAACATCACGGCCGAGGTGACGGAGTTCCACGGCCGCAACTACCTCCTGCTCCGCAAGGTCCTCATCCAGCGCCGACTCGGCAACCTCGAAGGCGGCGCAGCGAACTGAATTTCATCCACGATTATCCCCGTCCAGCAGGTCCCCCAGCCCGCCGAGGATGCTCCCCTCGCCGCGCCGCCGCCCGCCCGCGCGAGGGGCGGAGGCGATGATGCGGTCGGCAAGCCGCGAAAACGGCAGCGACTGGAGCCACACTCGCCCCGGGCCGGTCATCTTCGCCAGAAACAGCCCCTCGCCGCCGAAGAGGGCGGTCTTGAAGCCGCCCACTAGCTGGATGTCGTAGTCGACGGAGGGGGTAAGGGCGACGAGACAGCCGGTGTCGACCCGGAGTCGTTCGCCGGGTTCGAGGTCGTAGGGAATGATGGTGCCGCCGGCGTGAAGGAAGGCGAGCCCGTCGCCGCGCAGGCGCTGGAGGATGAACCCCTCGCCGCCGAAGAAACCCGTCCCCAGCCGCTTCGTGAACGCGATGTCCACGTCCACGCCGCGCGCCGCGCAAATGAAGCTGTCCTTCTGACACAGCACCTCGCCCCCCAGCTCCGGCAGGTGCAGCGGCATGATCTTGCCCGGATACGGCGCCGAGAACCCCACGCTCTCCCGCTGCCCGCTGACGCTCGTGAACACCGTGAAGAAAAAGCTCTCGCCGGTGAGCATCCGCTTGCCCGCGCGGAACAGGCTGTTGAAGAAGCCTCCCTGGCCGTGGGGGTCCATGCGCGTGTCCATCTCGATGCCCTGCGTCATGTAGCACATCGAGCCCGCCTCGGCCAGCACGCTCTCGCCCGGGTCCAGCGTGATGACGACCATCTGCATGTCGTCGCCGATCAGCTCATAGTCGATCTCGTCGCTGCGCATCGTGTGCACCTCCTTCGCTCCAACTGGGATTCGGCGCTGGGCGATGAATATTGCCGCATCTGACCGGGAGGTCGAGCGCGCGGCCGATCAATCGCCGCGCACAATCCATGTGCCGGTGCTCCCGGCCACGGCCGCCGGAAGCGTGTTCCATGCCGTGATCAGCACGCGCGGCTCTGGCCGTCGCGAGCCCTCGAGGAACGCGATGCTCGCCTCGATTTTCGGCCCCATCGTCCCTGGCGGAAACTCGCCCGCCGCCATCAGCCGCCGCGCCTCGCCCATCCTCAGCCGACCGACCACGCGCTGTTGCGGCGTGCGATCGCCCAGCATCACCTTCTCCACCGTCGTCGCGATCGCCAGCACGTCCGCGTCGATCCCCACGCCGAGCAGCGCCCCCGACAGGTCCTTGTCCACCACCGCTTCGACGCCTTCGTACCCCCAGCCCTCGCGCCAGGCGACCGGGATACCTCCGCCACCGGAGCAGACGATCAACTCGCCCGCCTCCACCAGCAGCCGGATCACGTCGATTTCCAGAATTTCGCGCGGCACCGGCGACGGCACCACGCGCCGAAACCCGAACTTCGGATGCTCGACGATCGTCCACCCGTCCTCGCGCGCATGCTGCTCCGCCTCCTCGCGCGAATAGTACACCCCGATCGGCTTGGTCGGCCGCGCGAACGCCGGATCGCCCCGCTCCACCAGCACCGTCGTCACCACCGTGCTCACCTTGCGCGGATGCCGCCGCTTGAGCAACTCGTTCCACAGGCACTGCGAGATCATGTACCCCATGCCCGCCTGCGTGTCCGCAACGCACAGCCCGAGGTCGATGCGGTACACCTCGTCCGACGCCAGCTCCACGCGCCGCAGAATATCCCCCACCTGCGGCCCGTTCCCGTGCGTGATGACCAGTTGATGCCCGCGCTCGATCAGGTCCGCCAGCGCCACGCTTGTCTCGCGCGTCCGCGCGAACTGCTTCGCAACGTCGATCTCCTCGTCCGGCGGCGCGATCGCGTTCCCGCCCAGCGCCACCACCATTCGCAGCGGTTTGTCCATGGAATCCCCTTGAATCGGGGGCGCCAGCCACCCGCGCGGCCCCCCGCGCGCCGCGCCGGCGAATCGTTGTACCGCCCGCGACAGACAAGGCAAGCGCCCGCGTCAACCCAATTCACGCCACGCGCTGCCCGTCGCGCTCCACCCCGCCGTCACAGCCAACGCCCACCCGCGATAAACTCACTGCCGTTCGAA
>CAZNDQ010000169.1:0-3388 GCA_964571825.1 uncultured Planctomycetales bacterium
GCTGGCGGTCCTTGGAGCGTGGGGGCTTCACGCAGGAGGCTCGTGGGGAGAAAAGGCGGTGCTTGCGTTGGCGGCGCCGGCGCTTGCCGCCCTCGGATAGGGACTGTTCGTCTCGCCAAAGGCACGGGCGATCACTTCGTTGCTTTCGTCCGGCGCGAGCATTTCGGTCAGCGTGCTGCCCAGCAACCACGAAACGAGAATGAGGATGGTGACCCCTACGAGCAAATGCTTCGTGTATCGGCGAAGGAACTTGAGCATGGTGCGTCCTGTGACTCCCCAAAACGGGCTTGAAACCGGTGTATGAACGAGAACACCGCAGTGTATCTGCGGCCCGCCCGCCGGACAAGTTGAACGCGGACTCCGGTTGACATCGAGTAGCACCGCTTGCTAGGTTCTCTCGGGACCGGGGTTCCCAGTCCCATATTGGCTAACGGTGCAGCAGCTTAGGCTGTGGGCCGATATTAGGATCGTCCGGCTGAAACAGGGCCGAATAGTCAGTGCCAGTTTAATTTGGAAAGTGTAAGTGGCAAAAAAGGGCGCGACAAGGTCGAAAAACGGGAACGGCGCGGCACTGGTGATCGTGGAATCACCGGCCAAGTCACGGACTATCAACAAGTACTTGGGCGACGAATACGTCGTCAAGGCGTCGATGGGCCATGTCCGCGACCTGCCGCGGCGCGAATACGGAATCGATATTGCGCGCGGTTTTGAGCCAACCTACGAACTCGTCGCCACCCGCAAGAAAGTGCTCGACGAGCTGCGCAAGTACGCACAGAAGGCACCGATGGTCTATCTGGCGACCGACCTCGACCGCGAGGGAGAGGCGATCGCCTGGCACCTGGCCAAGGCGCTGGACCTGCCCGAAGACCGGATTCAGCGCGTGATATTTAACGAAATCACCGAGAGCGCAATCCGCCATGCCTTCGAACATCCGCATTCGATCGACCTGGACAAAGTGAACGCGCAGCAGGCGCGGCGCGTGCTGGACCGCATCGTCGGCTACGAGTTGAGCCCACTGCTGTGGCGGAAGGTGGCCAAGGGGCTCAGCGCCGGGCGGGTGCAGTCAGTGGCGGCGAAGCTGATCGTCGACCGCGAGCGCGAGATCCGCCGGTTCGTCCCGGAGGAATGCTGGAAGATCGCCGTCGTTTTTTCACCCGACGCGGCCAGGCTCGACAAACTCGCCGCCGGGTGGAAGCACTTCGCCGAGACGACGAACGAATCGGGCGAGGGGCCGACGCAGAAGAGCCAGATCAAGTGGTTGTCGGACCACGGCTGTTTCAAGGCGGACCTCGTGCGCTTCGACGGCAGGGATTTCGCGCCGCGCAGTGTGGCGGAAGCGCGGCCGGTGGCCGAGGCGCTGGGCTTCGCCGTCGAGCGCGTCAGCGAACAGGCGTGGGAGGAGTATCGCGCCCAGGGGCTGCATCAGATTGAGTTGGTGGGGAAGCTGGCCGGCGATAAATCTCCGAAATACACGGTCGTGCAGGTGCAGACCAAGCGGACGACGACCCGCCCGTCGGCGCCGTTCACGACGGCCACGCTGCAGCAGGCCGCCGCAACCCAGCTTCGCTTCACCGCGCAGCGGACCATGCGGCTGGCGCAGGAACTCTACGAAGGCGTCGATCTGAGCGACGGCGAGGGGCCGGTCGGCCTGATTACCTACATGCGTACCGACTCGACGAACCTGAGCAAGGAATCGGTGAACGCTGCGCGCGAGCAGATCGCGCGGCAGTTCGGCGAGAAGTACGTGCCGGCCAAACCCGCGGTGTACGGGACGAAAGGGCGCGCGCAGGAGGCGCACGAGGCGATCCGCGCCACGGTGGCCTCGCGGACGCCCGAGTCGATCAAGGGCCACCTCTCGCCCGACCTGTTCAAACTCTACGACCTGATCTGGCGCCGCTTCATCGCCTGCCAGATGACGCCGGCCGAATGGGACAGCACCACGGTAACCATCGAGGCCCGGACGCCGCGCGGCAAGGCGGAGCTGCGGGCCGGCGGGCGCGTACTCGTTTTCGATGGGTTCCTCAAAGCAACCGGCGCGTCATCGGACGGCAAGGATCCCCTGCTGCCGGCGCTGCGCGACGGGCAGCCGTTGCACGCGCTGTCGGTCGAGCCGCGGCAGGCGTTCAGTTCGCCGCCGCCGCGCTACAACGAGGCGTCGCTGGTCAAGGCGCTGGAGGCCGAGGGCATCGGCCGGCCGTCCACCTACGCCCAGATCATCCAGACCATTCAGGATCGCGGCTACGTCGAACTGGCCGACCGCAAGTTCTTCGCCACCTCGCTCGGCGAGGTGGTGACGGACCTGCTCGCGGCGCACTTCCCGCAGGTAATGGACACGAAGTTCACCGCCTTCATGGAGGACGAGCTGGACAAGATCGAGGAGCAGCACAAGGACTGGGTGGAAGTGCTGCACGAGTTCTACGATCCGTTTCGCGAGTCGCTGGCGGGGGCGATGGAGAACATGGAGCGCGTCGGCGCCCAGGAGAGCGAATACACCTGCGACAAGTGCGGCCGACCGATGGTCTATCGCTGGTCCAAAACGGGCCGGTTCCTCTCCTGCACCGGCTACCCGGAGTGCAAGGAGACGATCAACGTCGACCGCGATGGCCGGCCGCAGCGCGTGGAGACGACCGAGCACAAATGTGAACTGTGCGGCAAGCCGATGATGCTGCGCCGCTCGCGGCGCGGGGCGTTCCTCGGGTGCAGCGGTTATCCCGAGTGCAGCGGGACCATCCCCTGCAACGAATCGGGCGAGCCGCTGCGGCTGGTGACCGAAGCCGAGCTGCGCCAGCCGTGTGAACAGTGCGGCGAGCCGATGGTCGTCAAGTGGAAAGGCGTTCGGCCGTTCCTCGGCTGCTCCGCCTATCCGACCTGCAAGGCGGCCAAACCGCTGCCGGAGGGCGTGCGCCTGCCGCGGCCGAAAGTCGAGCCGCCCGAGAAGGCCGGCGTGAACTGCCCGAAGTGCGGGCGCGAGATGGTGATCCGCAAGGGGCGGCGCGGCAAGTTCGTCTCCTGCAGCGGCTATCCGCGCTGCCGCAACGCCGTCGATCTGTCCAAACTGGATGACCTCAAGGCGCAAGCGGCGGCGGGCGGCGCGGCCGCGCCGGCGAAGCCCGGCGGGACAAACGGCGCGACGAAAAAACCCGCGGCGAAGCGCAGTGCGGCGAAAGCAACCAAGGCGGGCGCGGCGACGGGGCCGGGCGAAGCGCCGCCGGGCTTCGCCATGACGCGCACGGGCAAGATCTGCGTCGAAACCTGGCCGGAAGAGGCGCTGCACTGTCCGGAGTGCGGCTCGGAGATGACGCTGCGCCAGGGGCGCTTCGGTCCGTTTTTCTCCTGCACCGGATTCCCGCGCTGCAAGGTCAGCGCCAACCTGCGCGGCGAGGCGAAG
>CAZNDQ010000169.1:3398-8177 GCA_964571825.1 uncultured Planctomycetales bacterium
CGGCCCGACGGGTTCTTCCTCATCGCCCGATCCCGCCCGGACCGCCCCAAACCGATCCCGACGGACATCGCCTGCAGCGAGTGCGGCGAGAAAATGCTCATCCGCACCGGACGCAGCGGCCAGTTCCTCGGCTGCAGCGGCTATCCGAAGTGCCGCGCGACGCAGCCGCTTCCGGCCGAGCTGGTCAACTCGATGGCCTCGCTGAGCCCGTCGTGAGAATCACGCTGCTGGGTACCGGGACTTCGCACGGCATCCCGATGATCGGGTGCGAATGCGCTGTCTGCACTTCGGACGACCCGCGCGACCGGCGAACCCGCGTCTCCATTCACGTGCAGTACGACGATCTGGCGATCCTCGTTGACGCGGCGCCGGAGCTGCGCCTGCAATGCCTGGCCGCCGGTATTCGACACGTCGACGCGATGTTGATGACGCATCATCACGCCGACCACGTCATGGGCCTCGACGACGTGCGGCGGTTCAACTGGTTGTCGCGGCGGACCATGCCGATCTACGGCATGCGCGAGACCCTGGCGCGCCTGCGCGAGATGTTCAGCTACGCCTTCATCGACGACCCGGACTACCCGTCGTCCAAGCCCGCCGTGGAATTGATCGAGATCACGGGTGACCTGGAGCTGCGCGGACACCGCATCGTGCCGATCCCGCTGCTGCACGGGACGATGCCGGTGCTGGGCTTCCGCTTCGGGTCGTTCGCCTACTGCACCGACGTCAGCCACATTCCGGACGACTCACTGGGGCTGCTGCGCGGTCTGGACGTGCTGGTCCTCGACGCGCTGCGGCACACGCCCCACCCCACGCACTTCAATCTCGAGCAGGCGGTCAGTTGGGCGGAGCGCATCGGCGCGCAGCAGACGTACTTTACGCATATCGCACACGAACTGGGGCACGCCGAGACGAACGCGGCACTGCCCGCGCGGATGCAACTCGGCTACGACGGACAGGTGATCGAGTTGTAGCGCGTGGACGCGCCTCAACCCGTGAATTCTGCGGCGAACGTGGTGAAGTCGCTCAGGTCGACCATACCGCTGCCGTCGAAGTCGCACAGGGCAGCGTCGCCCGGCGCACAGGGTTCGGTCGGATTCGCCACATCCATGCCGAAGCAAAGGGTAAAGGTGACAAAATCCATCAGGTCCACGCGGCCGTTGCCGTCGAAGTCCGCTTCGCTCGAAGGGATGAAAAAGACGTTGCTCTGTAGCGTGGCGATGCTGCTGTTGCGGCGGATGATGTCGGACAGCCGCGTGGCGTTGATCTCGTCGATCGTGTCCGCCAGCTCCGCATCGTTCTCGTACCAGAAGCGGTCGCCGGCGCGCGCCCGCAGGAACTGGTCGAGGATCGCCGCGCCCACCAGCGGCCCGACACTCGCATTCGCCAGATGGTCTTCGGCCAGCGCGCCGACCCACACATCGATGTCGTCGACATCGACGTAGACCGCCTCAAGGTTGGCGGCCACTGCCGCGTCCGACGTGATTGCGCTGAACGACGCGACCGGCGCGAGACCGTACGCCGCACGAACCGTATTGTAATCCGGCAGGCCGTGGTCGCGCCCGCGCTGAATGTTGAGCGACGGGAGGTCAATCCCGCCAGTCTCTATGGTAAAGAGAAAGCTGCGCACGTCCTCGACGACGTGGGCGTCGATCTCCTGCATCACCTGCGAGGCGAGGCCCTTGAGCAGCGGATCGATGCCGCCCTCGTCCATGATCCGCTGCGGCTGAAAGAACGCGTCGCGCAGCGCGAGATTGCCCGCCGGGATCACCTGTCCGTCATCGCTCAGTCGCAAGAGCGTCGGCGAGAGCATCGTATGACCGACGCGGAACAGCGCAGCGGCGAACTCGTTGGCGACGGTACAGTCCACGTCCTCGTCATATCCGCCATAGGCTGGAACGGTGCCCTCGCCGAGCAGCGCCGGCAGCCACTCATTGAACGTGATCGACTGTATCTCGGCGCCGACGACCTTTCGCGCCCGCTGGTAGATCTGCTCGTCGTTCCATTCGGGGTGCTCGGCGGCGATCAGGTCCGCCCAGCGGTTGTGCTCGCGCACAAAGAGCGTGTGCACCGAGGTCAGCCCCACCTGTTCGTTGACGCGCGGATCGCCCGCGAGAAAAAACCCGCCGTCCAGCGGCAGCAGATCGCCCGTGGCGTGGGTGGTGACGAGCACTCGACCGCCGACGAACGAGCGCAACGCCGCGGCCGTCACGGCGTCGGAGCCGTAGACCATTGAGGCGTCGAGGTAAGAGGTGATCGAATTGACCTGCTGTCGCGGGTTGCCCGGCCCCGTCCCTGTCTCGTGGTCATAGGCAGAGCGATTGAACGGGATCATCGGAAAACCGAACACCGGATCGTCAATCGGAACGGGAATCTCCGCCGGTTCGAGCGGCTGCGTCGCGACGACCAGATCGAGATCGTGGTCGAGGAACTGTCCCCACTGCCACACCCAGTCGCTCAGTTTGCGGTCGTTGGGGATCGAACTCGCTTGAAATACGACTTCGTTGCTGATGACGCGCGGGCTCAGGCGACTCTCACCCGCCATCCCGGCAAAGCCGTCGCCATAGGCTTGCATGGAGCGGCGCTGGAGCCGGACGCCTGTCGCGCCCCACAGGGGATTGTCCAGATTGTTGCCGCTGCCGTCATAGGAGCGGTCTTCCGCCCGCGCACCGGCCGGGACGACACCACAGATCAATACCGCAATCGCCAGGAATCGGTGTGCGGCGAACGAGCCGGCCGCGCGGACAATCGTCGCGCGACCCAACAGGCTGCAAACAGTGTACATCGTACCCCTCCCGGAAGGTCTGTCAGGCAGTCGACC
The DNA here is from genome assembly GCA_964571825.1 of uncultured Planctomycetales bacterium. GTDB lineage: Bacteria > Planctomycetota > Phycisphaerae > UBA1845 > CAZNDQ01. The sequence goes on from CAZNDQ010000169.1 coordinate 6,220, forward strand.
GCCGCCCGCTTCGGCGAAGTTCGCGATCAGGGCGGCCGGTACGGATTATTAAAGGAGCTTATGATACTCATGGTCCGCGGCCGATTCAATCGGAAATCCGCCCGCGGTAATGCCGGGCAGTGATCACGGCCCGTGCGCCGAACGCGGCGGCCGCCCGCGCGAAGTGGTGCCGAAATGGTGCCGCAAGGCGCAGTAAGTCTTTGCGGCGCAAGTCGCTTATCGCGGGCTGGGTGGCGCAGGGTCAGGCCGCTGGCGCGCCGAACAGCCCGCCGAAGATGAGACTGAGCAGTCCGAGAATGCTCCCGATGTACATGCCGAAGGCGGCGCCGACCGGTCCCCCGAACAGCAACCCCCCGATCGTCGACGCGCCGAAGATGCCGGCGCTCGTGGCCGCTGCCGCGACCTTCTCCTCCTCGGACAGGCCCCCGCCCGCGCCGCCCGAGCCGGGATCCACCGGAGCGTCATCGTCGGTGATGATGGTAAACCCGCCGCCGACCTCAATCGTCGCCGTCCGCACCCCGCCGCTGACGGCGAAGTTCGGCCGCAGCACGTTCGCCGACGAATTGCGATCGATCGACACCACGAACGTCCCCTCCCGATCCGGCGTCTGCAGGAAACCGCGCACGAGTTCCTGCGGTCCGCTCTGCCCGACGCCGGTGATGACGCGAGCGCTGCCGAAGGTGCTCTGCGAGGCACCGATCCCCTCGATGTTGTCACCCACCGGCGTACCGAGGCTGGGGAACAGCGTGAACGTCTGCCGGATGAACTGAATGAACTCCGTCGCCGCCGGCTGCGTCACCTCGAGGTTGGTCAGCACGTTGACCGTAAACAGCGAAAGCCCGTCACTGTCGAGTTCCGTTTCGTCGGAAAGCACCTCGGCCGTGACGAAGTACTCGATCTGCGAGCCGGTCTGCACGGTGCGCGTCCGCGCCGTGCGGTTCGAGGCGGGAACGATGTTGTAGCGGACGGTCGTGGCCACGGCGACCTCGGCGAACACCAGACCGAGAACCATGGCGGGCAGGGCACGAAACATGGTCATCCTCTCCAGGTGGTGATTGACCGGTGCGGCCCGGATGCGGGCGCACCGTCAGTCCGATCTTATACCACAAATATCGGAAAGCGCTGCGGCCGTGGGTGACCCGAAACGGGCCGATTTGTTGCCCGGACCCGTTGCTGCGGGTTGCTCCTATCGCCTGGCGGGGCGACCGGCATGCAGGGCCAGTCCCGGCCGGTGCGTCGGCCGGTCGGGCCCGGCGATGTCGCGCCGAAATACGGCTCCGGGAAAGTCGATGCGCTCGACCGCCGCGTAGGCGCGCGCACGCGCGTCCGCCGGCGAATCCCCCATGCCGGTAACACACAGCACCCGCCCGCCGAAGCTGACCAGCTCACCGGCGGCGTTGCGCGCCGTGCCACCGTGAAACACCACCACTTCGGGCACCTCAGCGGCGCGGTCCAGCCCACGGAGCGGCACGCCTCGCGCGTAGTCGCCCGGATAGCCCGGCGCGGCCAGCACCACGCCGACGGCTGGGCGCGGATCCCAGTCAAGCGTGATCTCGTCCAGTTTCCCCAGCAAAAGCGCGTCGAATACGTCGAGCAAGTCTGAGCGCAGCCGCCGGAGCAAAGGTTGCGTTTCCGGGTCACCGAAGCGGCAGTTGAACTCGAGCACCTTGGGGCCGCCGGGGGTGATCATCAGGCCGGCGTAGAGAACGCCGCGGAACGGATTGCCCTCGCTGTGCTGGGCCATGACGATCGGCACCAGGATCTCCCGCTCGATGCGTGAGAGCATCTCGTCGGACACGAACGGGACGGGGCTGTAGGCACCCATCCCGCCGGTGTTCGGGCCCGTGTCGCCGTCTTCGAGCGGCTTGTAGTCCTGCGAAGTCTCCAGCACGAACAGGTTCCGCCCGTCCACCAGGCAGAGCACGGATATCTCCTGGCCCGTGAGATACTCCTCGACG
>CAZNDQ010000170.1:0-8161 GCA_964571825.1 uncultured Planctomycetales bacterium
CGTCGAGGTCTTCGGCGAGCGCGGCCGGCACGCCCGCTCCGCCGTCGAGGTGGCCCCCCTCCCCCGCGGCTCATCCGTCGAGACCGAACGGCTCGTCGAGATCGAGCCGGAGAGAATACCGCACGCCCGTTCGCATCCAGCGCACGGCCGGACGTGCACGTCATGATCGCGCGAGGTCAAGCGTCACCACGATCAGGTTGTAACAGGCGTGGCAGCCGGCCGCGACGCCGAACCCCCGCAGCACGAAGATCCCCCCGAGATACACGCCCGCCCCCGTGCGGAACAGGAACCGCGTCATCGTGAACGGCTCCGTCGCCGGGTAGACGTGATGGTACGACGCGAACACGCCCGCGGCCGCCAGCACCACCGCCACCATCGCCCCGTTCCGCGGCATGTGCAGCCCCTCGACCAGCAGCGACATCCCCAGCGTGATCAGCGCCAGCCTGAAGACCAGCTCCTCATCCACCCCCGCCCCGACGCTCAGCACCGCGTCCGACAGCCATTGGTGCAGCCGCGGCGAGGTCACGGCCGCCTGCAGGCTGTCCTGAAACACCAGCAGCGGTATCGCCAGCGCGAAACTCTCCCCGGCCATCCCCAACAGCGTCCGCCCCCGCACGCTCCACGGATCGCGCCGGTGCACGTGCCAGATCAGCAGGATCGCGACTACCAGCAGCCCCGGCAGGTGATACCCCGTCGCCCCGATCACCCCCAGCACGCGCTGCAGCAGCACGTAGGCCCCCACCTGCGGCTGAGACTCGGGCAACCCCAGCACCGTCAGCCAGATCGTCCCCGCCTGATAGAGCACGATCAGCGGCAGCAGAAAGACCAGACACGTCAGCGGCGCCTGGGTATCCTGATAGTACTCCCGCGCAGCGCGGCGCGCGGGTCGGGTTTTTCGCGGCGGACTCATCGCGCCGTAGCGTAGGAGAACACGGGCCGGCCGACAATCGCGCAGCGCGATCCCTCGCCGTCCCACCGCATCGTGTCCACCAGCCAAAAGCTCATGGAAATCTACGACGCCCTCGCTGCCGCCTTCGGCCCGCGGCACTGGTGGCCGGCGAAGTCGCCCTGGGAGGTGATCGTCGGCGCCGTGCTGACCCAGAACACCGCCTGGACCAACGTGCAGAAGGCCATCGCCGCGTTGCAGTCGGCCGGGGCGCTCGAACCCGCCGCCATGCACGCCCTGAACGAAGAGCGGCTGGCCGAACTCATCCGCTCCTCCGGCACCTTCCGCGTCAAGGCCCAGCGCCTCCGCCGAGTTCTCGACCACCTCTTCACACACTACGACGGCGACCTGACGCGGATGCTCGCCCGCCCGCTGCACGCACTGCGCGAGGAACTGCTCGGCATTAGGGGCATCGGCCGCGAGACCGCCGACGCCATCATCCTCTACGCGGCCGGTCACCCCACATTCGTCGTCGACGCCTACACCGCCCGCGTCCTCCGCCGCCACCGCCTCATCGACGCCGACGCCGACTATGACGCCATCAAGGACCTCCTTGAATCCGCCCTCCCCGCCGACGCCCGCCTCTTCAACGAGTTTCACGCCCTCTTCGTCGAGGTCGGCAAACGCCACTGCCGCCCCCAGGCACGCTGCGCCGGCTGCCCCCTCGAATATCTGCCCCACGACACCGAATAACCTGCCGGCGGTCCGCGTCGCGGCCCGGCAGCCGCCCGGCCCAGTAAGAGCGATTTATTGCAAAGCACACAGAGTCTTCATACGCTGCTGACGCACAACCCGTAGCGTGACGGCCCATGAAACTGACCTGCCCCGACCCGCCGTTCCGGCTCGACTTTCATCACACCGACCCGCTGCGCCGGTCGATCGGACTCCTCGCGCAGCCACTCCTCGAACGCCTGCTCCACTTCCCAACGCTAAACGGCATTTACGAACGCACCATGCAGCGCGACGCGCGCCTCTCCTTCTGCGAACGCGCGCTGGCCGAGATGGGCGTGACGATCGACGTCTGTGAGCGCGACTTGCAGCAGATCCCGCGCACCGGACCGCTCGTCGTCGTCGCCAACCACCCCTTCGGCGGCCTCGAAGGCATGATCCTCCTCGCCGTCCTCCAGCGCGTCCGGCCCGACGCCCGGCTCATGGGCAACTACCTCCTCGGTCGCATCCCCGAGATGCGCCCCGACGTCTTCTTTGTCGATCCCTTCGGCGGAAGCGACGCCGCCACGCGCAACATCGCCGCCCTGCGCGCCGCCCTGCGCTGGGTCGCCGGCGGCGGTGCGCTCGGCGTCTTCCCCGCCGGCGAGGTGTCGCACCTCACGCTGGGCAACCGCTGCGTCACCGACCCGCCGTGGAGCCCGATGATCGCCCGCCTCATCCGCCAGACCGGCGCCGCCGTCGTGCCGGTCTTCTTCGACGGACACAACAGTGCCGTCTTCCAGCTCGCCGGCCTGATTCACCCGCGCCTCCGCACCGTGCTCCTTCCGCGCGAGCTGATCAACAAAAGCCACCGCACCGTCTCGCTCCGCGTCGGCAGCGCCATCCCGCCGGAGAAGCTCGCCCGCTTCGACAACCCCGACGAGATGACCGCCTATCTCCGCGTCCGCACCTACATTCTTAAGGGGCGCAGCGCCGGCGGCACCGCGCACCGCACGCCGGGCAGCACCAACAGCCGGCGCGACGCGGAACTGCCCCCCGCCCAGCCCGTCGACGCACTCCTGCGCGAGATCGGCGCACTCTCCAGCAGCCAATGCCTGCTCCGCAGCGGCCCGTTCGAAGTCTGGCACGCGACGGCTGGGCAGATTCCCCGGACGCTGCTGGAGATCGGCCGACTCCGCGAACTCACCTTCCGTCTCGTCGGCGAAGGCACCGGCCGCGAGCGCGATCTCGACCGCTTCGACGACTACTACGTCCACCTCTTCCTCTGGAATCGCGAGGAGCAGCACCTCTGCGGGGCCTATCGACTCGGCGCCACCGACGAAATCCTCCCGCGTTTCGGCATCGACGGCCTCTACACCAGCACGCTCTTCCGCTATCGCCCGCGACTCCTCCAGCTCCTCGGCCCCTCGCTCGAGGCCGGGCGTTCCTTTGTCCTCGCCGACTACCAGAAGAGCTACTCCGCGCTTACTCTGCTCTGGAAGGGTATCGGCCGCTACGTCGCAGCCAATCCGCGCTACCGCATGCTCTTCGGCGCCGTCAGCATCTCCGACGACTACCAGTCCATGACCAAGCAAATCCTCATGGCCTTCCTCCAGCACAACGACTATCGCTCCGACCTCGGCCGGCTCGTCCGCCCCCTCCGCCCGCCGCACTTCCGCCGTTTCCGCGATTGCGGCCGGCGGCCCCTCGCCGCCGTCGTCCGCTCCGTCGACGACGTCGACGAACTCGTCGCCGAAATCGAAACCGAGCGCCGCAACATCCCCGTCCTCCTCCGCCAGTACCTCCGCCTCAACGGCAAGCTGCTCGGCTTCAACATCGACCCCGACTTCGGCGACGTGCTCGACGGCCTCCTCCTCGTCGATCTCACCGATGTCGACCGCCTCATCCTCGACCGCTATCTCGGACGCGAGGGCGCCGCCGCCTTCCTCGCCCTCCACGGAAAATCATCCTCCGCTGAACGCCCGCAGACCGCTGCCGCAGAGTGACCCGCACTGGTTCGCTGCACGGGCCGTCGCTACACTCGCCGCATGGTCAAACTCCGCTTTCATGGGGCCGCTGGTGAAGTCACCGGCTCCATGCACCTGCTCCACGCCAACGGCACCCTCATCGCCCTCGACTGCGGCCTCTTCCAGGGTCGCCGCGCCGAAGCCCAGAAGAAAAACACCACCCACCCCGTGCCGCCGAAGTCGATCGACGCCGTCGTCCTCTCCCACGCACACATTGACCACAGCGGCCGGCTGCCCCTCCTCGTGCGGGACGGCTTCTCCGGGCCGATCTACTGCACAAACCCGACGCGCGCCCTCTGTGCCGCACTGCTCGCCGACTCCGCCCACATCCAGGAGGAAGACGCCGCCTTCTGGAACAAGAAACGCGCCGTCCGCGGCGAAGCCCCCATCGCGCCGCTCTACGACCGCGACGACGTGCTCGAGACGCTGCGTCTGTTCCGCACAGCGGTATACGAACGCAATTTCGAAGTGGCCCCGGGCGTTCAGGCACGTTTCCATGAGGCCGGCCACATGCTCGGCTCCGCCGGTGTTCACCTGAAGGTGGAGACGACTGCTGCCCAACCCCTGTCGATCACCTTCAGCGGCGACATCGGCCGCCCCGGCACGCCCATCCTTCGCGACCCCGCCCCGCTCCCGCGCTGCGACTACCTCATCTGCGAAAGCACCTACGGCGGACGCATGAGCGACCCCGTCGAAGACGTCAGCGATCAGCTCGCCGAGGTCGTCCGCGACACCGTCGAACGCCGCGGCAAGGTCATCGTCCCCGCCTTCAGCGTCGGCCGCACGCAGACCATCGTCTACCACCTGCACCGGCTCTTCGAATCGGGCAAGCTGCGGCGCCTGCCCGTTTACGTCGACAGCCCCCTCGCCGTCAACGCCAGCGAGATCTTCCGCCTCTACCCCGAGTGCTACGACACAGACGCCCGCCGCTTCGGCCGCCGCACCGGCGACATCCTCGGCGGCGACAACGTCGTCTACGTCCACGACGTCGAGGAGTCCAAGAGCCTCAACCGCAAGCGCGGCCCCTGCGTCATCATCGCCGCCAGCGGCATGTGCGAGGCCGGCCGCATCCTCCACCACCTGCGAAACCACGCCCCCAACAAGCGCAACACCATTCTCATCGTCGGCTATCAGGCGGCGCACACCCTCGGACGCCGCATCGTCGAGCGCGAAAAGAAGATCCGCATCTTCGGCCGCGAGTATCCCGTCAACGCTCGCGTCGAAGTCCTCAACGGCTATAGCTCACACGCCAACGCCGCCGAGCTGCGCGACATGACCCGGCCCCTCGCCGACACCTGCCGCCATGCCTTCCTCGTCCACGGCGAACCCGACCAGTCCGATGCGCTCGCCCAGCGCATGACCAAAGACGGCTACCGCCACGTCACCATCCCCGCACCGGGCGACGAGTTTATCCTCGCCGACGACCGCCAGGAAAAACGAACGGGAATCCGCAGAAAGTGAACGAAATCCTTGATGTCATCGTGCTCGGCTGCGGCGCCATGGGCAGCGCCGCCTGCGACGCCCTCGCCGCGCGCGGCCGGAGTGTCCTCGGCCTCGAGCAGTTCACCCTCGCCCACGACCGCGGCAGCTCCCACGGCGGCACGCGCATCATCCGCAAGGCCTACTTCGAGGATCCCCGCTATGTCCCCCTCGTCCGCCGCGCGTGGGCGCTATGGGACGAACTCGCCACCCAGTGCGCCGAGACGCTGCTCCTGCCGTCCGGTTGCCTCAACCTCGGCCCGCCCGATCACCCCTGCATCGCCGGCGTACGCAACAGCGTGCGCCAACACCACCTGCTGCACGAACTCCTTGACGCCGCCGAGGTCCGCCGCCGCTGGCCGGTCTTCGCCCCGCGCGACACCGACGTCGCCGTCTACGAACCCGACGCCGGCATCCTCCTTCCCGAGCGCTGCATCGCCGCCCTCGCCGCGCGCGCACGGCGCCGCGGTGCAACGATCCTCGAATCACAGCGCGTCCTCTCCTGGTATGCCGACGCGCACGGCGTCACTGTCCGAACATCCGCGGGCGAGCACCGCACCCGGACTCTCGTCATTACCTCCGGCGCGTGGCTGCCCGCCCTTGTCCCGGCGCTCGCCCCGCACCTCCAGGTCGAGCGCCAGGTGCAGGTGTGGTTCCAGCCGCCCCAGCGCGATGCGTTCGCCCGCGGCCGAATGCCCGCCTTCATCCACTTCGTCGACGAGGGCCACTTCTACGGCATCCCCGAAGTCGCGCCGCCCGGCGTCAAAATCGCCCGCCACCACGGCGGCGCCACAATCGACGCCGAGACCGATCCGCGCACGGCATCGCCCGCCGACGAAGCCGACGTGCGCCGCTATCTGCGAAGTTACCTTCCCGCCGCCGACTCACCGGCTGTGGAAATGAAGGTCTGCCTCTACACCAACACCCCCGACGGCCACTTCCTCGTCGCCCGCCACCCGCACCACGAAAACGTGCTCATCGCCGGCGGCTTCTCCGGCCACGGCTTCAAGTTCGCCCCCGCCGTCGGCGAAGCGCTCGCCGCATGGATCGTCACCTCGTGCCCCCCCGCCGCGTTCGATCTCTTCGCCCTCTCCCGCCTGGCCGCGGCGCCGTGATCGCGCGCGCCGCGCCGCCGCCCGCGCGCCTTCAGTTCATCATCGCCTCGTGCAGCACGCGCCCGGCCGCGTCTTCCGGCGCTTCGATCCCCAGCAGACCCGCCACCGTCACCGCGATGTCCGTCACCCGCGCCGGCGTCCAGTATCGTCCCGCCCGCACCCCCGGCCCGTACAGCATGATCGGCACGTGCCGATCGTGCGAAAAGCCCGGCGAATGTCCCGCCAGCTCGTCGTCGACAAGGTAACAATATGGTGCCAGCCGAATGTTTATCTCTCCCGATCGCCCCGGACAATAACTCCAATAGCTCAGCGACCGCTCAATCTCCGCCTCCGCCGGCGGCGCGCCGCTCAACTCCTCCTCCGTGAACGCCGCCGCGATTCCTTCCTGCCGCCGCACGTACTCCGCCGTCGCAATGAGGATCTCCTTTCGCCGCGCCGCCTCCACGCCACGCAGCCCGCCCGAAAAGTAGATCGACGGGATCGCCACCGCCTGCACCCAGCCCGACCCCTCCGGCCCCGCGCCAAAAACCTGCTGCAAGTGCCGGTTCAGCTCGTCCCGCAGCCGCCCCGCGTCCAGCCGCACCGCCGCCGCCCCGTACTGCACCGCCAGCTCCGGCGCCGTCGTCACCCCGTGATCGGCCGTCAACACGATCAGGCACCGCTCCAGCCCCACCTGCCGCTCCAGCAGCCGCAGAAACTCCGCCACCTGCCGGTCCGTCCGCAGCGTCATGTCCATCACCTCCGGGCTCTCGGCGCCGAACATGTGCCCGCATACGTCGTTCGCCGACAGCGAGATGCAGAGCATGTCCGGCGCTGCCCCGCGCCCAAGCTGCTCGTGCTCCACGATCCGCGCCGCCGCCTCGAACACGATCTCGTTCCCGAACGGCGAACCGTAGACCGCCTCGTAATACTCCCGCCCCGGCCGGTCGCGCACCTCCGGCAATCGATGCGGAAACGCCGCCCCCAGCCCGCGCAGCGCAAACGCCGCGTCGCCCTCATACCACCGCGGGTCCGGCACATGGCAGCCCGCGTACGCCTCCTCCGGCAGCAGCCGCTCCCACGTCCGCCCCGCAAACCGGTCCGCCCACCGTTCCTCGTTGAACGCTGCCAGATACGCCGGCAGCGCCGCCCCGTAATAGCTGCTCGTCCGCATCTGACCGTCCCGCGAACTCCACCAGTACGCCCCATCACATCGCTTGCCCCCCAGCAGCACCGCCCCGCGATCTTTCAGCGATACCGCGAACTCGCGCGACCGCCGGTCCGCCAGCTTCATCTGGTCCCCGAGCGTCAACCCGACGATCGCCCGCGGCGACGCCCCCGCCCCGTCGCTCCCCGGCCCGCTGCCGACGATCCGCTCCGATTCGTCCGACACCGACGTGCGCCGCGCCCCGCTCCCCTCCGCCTCATACCACGCGTTACCCACGATCCCGTGCCGGCGAGGCGGCCGGCCCGTCACGATCGTCGCGTGCCCCGGCCCCGTCGCCGTCGAGCTGTAGTCGTAGTACGCGTTGGCGAAGTGAGCGCCCTCCGCCATCAGCCGACGAATACCGCCCGCCGCGAAGTGTGGCTCCAGACGCGTCAGATAATCCCCGCGAAGCTGATCCACCACGAGCAGCACCACCAGCCGCACGTCCCCCGCGCGGCCGCCCCGCGGCGCCGAACGCGACGAACATCCGGACGGCGGAACCACGAGCAGGAGCGAAATGGCAAGCCCGGCCCAGCGCGATCGGTGCATACACGATTCCCTCATTTTGGTGGAGCGTACGGCCCTTGTCCGCGCGCCGTCCGCCCCGTCCCGTGGCAATGTAGCCGACTTCGCGCCGCCGCGCATCATCATTCCGTTAAGATTCGATGAAGACCGCGCCCGTCCAGCCCCGCGGCACCGTCCTCATCGTCCAGGACGAAACGGACCTCGCCGATCTGCTCAGCCTCAACCTTCAGCGCGA
>CAZNDQ010000171.1:0-8078 GCA_964571825.1 uncultured Planctomycetales bacterium
CCGCACGCAGATGGTCCACGCACGCGCCGTCCCCCGGCGCGCGCTCGGCGGTTTCCCCCGCCCCGCCCTCGGCGCTCCCGCCACCGTCACCGTCGGCGAATTCACCGTCGGCGTCGACGAGGTCCACGGCACGCCCAAGTTCGTCCGCCGCTTCGGCGAGTTCCTCAACTACGGCCGCGGCCGCGGTGCCGTCGACGGAGAGGAAACGCTGCGCGGATTCATCGCCGCCAACCCCGCCATCTTCGACATCGCGCCCGAAGTCCTCGACAACTGCCGCAAGACCGTCGACGACACCACCGCGCACAACGGCGCCCGCCGCCTGCTCTATCAGCAGACCGTGAACGGCGTCGATGTCTTCGGCGCCCAGCTCCGCACGGCCGTCAGCTCCAGCGGCGAGCTGGCCATGGTCGCCTCGACCATCATTCCCACCTATTACGTCGCCCGCGCCACGCCCGCGCTGACCGTGCGCGAAGCCCTGGAAACGGCCGCCACGAGCGCCGGCGTCACCTTCACCGCGCTGCCCGAGATCGAATCCGGACCCGCGGGCGACGACCTGCGCACGAAGTTCGCCCGCGGCGGCGAATGGCCGCTCCCGCCCGAAGCCCGGCTGACCTACCTGCCCCTGCCCGACGGCGAAATGCGACTCTGCTGGTTCGTCTACCTCCCCCCCAAAGGCAGCGTCCACTCCTACGGCAACCTGATCGACGCCGTCTCCGGCGAGATTCTCGTGCGTTACAACATGACCGTCGCCGAGGCCAACGAATCGGCCACCTACTCCGCCTTCAGCGGCAACAGCGTCGGCCCACTCGAGCTGATCGACAGCCCCAGCCCCTTCAGCCCCGGACACAACACGCCGCTCGTCAACCAGCCCGCCCTCGCCGCCAACCAGCCGCGCTCCCAGACCCTGATTCACTACGACCCGACCCTCAACCCCCAGCCCTCACCCGACGGCTGGCTATTTGATGGCGCAACAGAGTTCGCCCAGACCGCCGACGGAAATTTCTTCACCCCGTTCAGCAACAACATCATTCCCGTCATCGATCGCGATGCGAATTTTCAACACGACCCGCCGCTCCAATACCCCAACGCGACAAACCCTTACCGCAACTTCACCGCCGCCATCCCCGGGCCGGATCTGACGCAGGCGCCGGCAACCTATGTAAATTTCTCGATGATGAACCTGTTCTACATCGGAAACTTGGTGCACGATCGCTTCTACGCCCTCGGCTTCAACGAGGCGAATGCCAACTACCAGCAGGACAACTTCGGGCGCGGTGGCGTAGGTGGTGATGCCGTATTCACGATCACGCAGTACGGTGGCGCTATTCTCGATGACGACACTTCCAATAACGCGTTCTTCGCACCCGCCGTTGATGGCTCGAACGGCATGCTGGCCGCTATGGTGTTTACCGGGGCCTCTCCAGACCGTGATTCGGGCCTCGACGCCGAGGTCATGGTGCACGAATTCACGCACGGCCTGAGCACACGTCTGGTTGATCCAACGTTTGGTTTCGGCTTATCCTCACTCCAGGGCGGCGGCCTGGGCGAAGGCTGGTCCGACTTCATGGCCCTCTGTCTGCTCGCCGAGCCCGGCGACAATCCGCACGCGGTCTATCCCGCCGGTGGATACCTCACGCATCAGTTCTTCGGGTTGGAGACGAACTACTATTTCGGCATCCGCCGCTACCCCTACTGCACCGACCTGAGCAAGAACCCGCTCACTTTCGCCGACATCGACCCCACCCAGTTCAGCGTGCCGCTCAATGCGCAGGTCCCGCGCAGCCCGATCTATTCCTACGCGGCGTTCTTTGCCGACGAAGTCCACGCGCAGGGCGAAGTCTGGTGCTCGGCCCTCTGGCAGGCCCGCGGCCACGTCATCGACGCCATCGGCTTCGACGGCAACGAAGTGATGATGCGCCTCGTCGTCGACGGCCTCAAGCTCACCCCGTCCTTCCCCACCTTCATCGAAGCCCGCGACGCCATCTACCTCGCCGACAAGCTCAACTACAACGGCGCCCACACCGCCGAACTGGCCATGGGCTTCACCCAGCGAGGTCTTGGCGGCGGCGCCTCCGCGCCCGTCTCCTCCACCACGCAGGGCGTCGTCGAATCCTTCGAATTGCCCCGCCCCGAAATCGCCGTCCGCGCCGACGTCACCACCGGCAAGGCCCCCCTCCGCGTCAACTTTGTCGGCTCCGTCGTCGGGCCCCTCGCCGACGGCGCTCAGGTCGAATGGGATCTCGGCAACGGCTTTGTTATCCCCGACGTCTACAACGTGACCTTCACCTACGCCACGCCCGGCACCTACACCGCCAAATTCACCGCCCGCTTCGGCGGCGACGGCTCCAACGTCACCGGCCAGGCGACGATCGTCATCAACGTCCTCGACGATATCAACGAGCCGCCCCAGGCGCGCATCTCCGTCACCCTGCCCTCCGACGACGGCTCGCTCGAGGTCCAGTTCCGCTCCACCGGCACCGACCCCGACGGCGTCATCGTCCTGCACCAGTGGAACTTCGGCGACGGCTCCTTCGCCAGCGGCCAGCAACTGAGCCACACCTTCCCCGCCGCCGGCTCCTACACCGTCCAGCTCTCCGTCACCGATGACCGCGGTGCCATCGAAACCACCGTCCGCACCATCGACGTGGGCGTCGTCGGCGTCAACAAGGCCAACCTCCCCGCCAACGCCCAGCCCAATCCGTCCAACACCAGCGCCGCCAGCCCCTGCGGCATGTTCGGCATGATCACCCTGCTCATGACGCTGCTCGGCCTCGCCGCGCTGCGGATCGTCGGCGTGCGCCGGCGATGATCTCCCTGCGCGCCCGCCCGGCGCGGGCGCTGCCAGACACCACGTGAACGCCCAACCGGCCCCGCGCGGGCCGGTTTTTCCTGCACACGCACCGCGCCGCCGCCCGCCACGTCGCCCCTTCTCCGCCCGTTGCAATCGCCGCCCCTTCTCCTAAGATTGGCCCCGCGCTCGGCGAGCGATACTCCGCCCGGTTCCACGCTGCCGGACCGACCGCCGCCGGACGCAGGAGCCCATCAACATGTTCATTCGCCGCACGTGCGTCGCGCTCGTCCTCTCGCTGGTTGCCGCCGGATGCCAGAAGCCGGCCGCGCCCGACCGGCACGCTCATGACCTCGCCCCGGACTTCGAGACGATGGTCGCCCGCATGAACGACCCCGCACGCGATGCCTGGCAGCGCCCCATCGAGGTCGTTGCCGCCCTCGAACTCCGCCGCGGCGAGCGCATCGCCGACCTCGGCGCCGGCACCGGCTACTTCACGATCCCCATCGCCCGCCTCGTCGGCCCCGCGACGCCCGTCCTCGCCGTCGATGTCGAGCCGCGCATGATCGACTACCTCCGCCAGCGCGCCGCCCGCGAGGGTCTGCGCAACATCGAGACCATCCTCGCCGACCCGCAAGACCCGAAACTCCCCGCCGCCTCCGTCGATACCATCCTCATCGTCAACACCTGGCACCACATCACCGACCGCGCCGCGTACGCGCAAAAGCTCGCCGCCGCGCTCGCCCCCGGCGGACGCATCGTCGTCATCGACTTCATTCCCCGCCCGCAGGAAGAACGCGGCTTCGGCCCGCCCACCGAAATGCAGCTCGACCGCGCCGTCGTCGACCGCGAACTCGCCGCCGCCGGCATGGTTCCCGCGCGCGTCCACCGCTTCCTCGAAGAGCAGTATTTCGTCGAATACGAACGGAGATGAATGTCGAGCGCGGCTCCGCCCCCGCCGCGCCGGCCGCCCCTACTTCGCCGCCGCCCGGTTCTTGTGCTGGGACCGCTCGTTCTGGCACTGCACGACGATGTTCGTCGGCAGGTGCGTCAGCCGGATCGCCGATGACGTCTTGTTCACGTGCTGCCCGCCCGCCCCGCTCGCCCGGAACACGTCCTCGCGCACCTCCCGGTCCCAGTCGACGTCCACCTCGATGTCATCCTGTTCCGGCAGGCAGTCCACCGAGGCGAAGCTCGTCTGCCGCTTGCCCTGTGCGTTGTACGGGCTGATCCGCAGCATCCGGTGCACGCCCATCTCCGCCGAGAGCAGCCCGTACGCGTACGGCCCCTTGACCAATAACTGCACCGACTGGATCCCCGCCTCCTCGCCCTCCTTCAGCGAGAGTTCCTCGACGCCGAACCCGCTCCGCTCGAAAAACCGCAGGTACATCCGGTACAGCATCTCCGCGAAGTCGAACGCATCCGCCCCGCCCGTCCCCGCCTGAATGCTGAAGTAGCAGTTGCGCGCATCATTCCGCCCCGACAGCAGCGTCAGCAGCTCCACGCGCTCCAGGTCGGCGCTCAGCGACTCCAGTTCGCGGCTCAGCTCGGCCTGACCGCCCGGCTCGGGCTCGGCCTCGACCAGTTCCAGCAGCGCGTGCGCATCATCCGCTTTGCGCAGCAACTCCCCCACCGGCTCGATCACGGCCTTGAGCGCCTTGATCTCGGCCACCACGGCCTGCGCGCTCTCCGAGTCCTCCCAGAACCCCGGGGCGCCCATACGTTCTTCCAGTTCTTTACGGCGGGCGGTCTTTTTCGGCAGGTCAAAGAGAGTCCCGGATCGCCACGATCCGGGCCTGCATGTCGGCCAGCATTCCGGCGGGATCTTCAATCAGTCGAACATTCTCGGCGGCACTGTTCGTTTCCATCGGCAGAACTATAGCCGCACCACCACCGCCCCTCAAGCGCACGCTGTCAATCAGGCACCATTAATCCCGGGTGGCATGCCCAAGCCCGCGGATTCGCGCCGGCGAATCCACGGCGCAGGCATGTTCCCCGTCGCCATTCGAGAAGCCGCCGAATTGCATTCGCGCCCGGCACGCCACGTCTGGGTCGCATTTCCGTCGCGGTACTCCGCGACTCCTTCACTGGCCACCGGCCACTGGTCACTGGCCACTGATTGATGCTGAGCGCAGCGAAGCATCTCTAATCGCACTACCCGCCCAGCACGCCAAACCCATGCCGAGCGCAGCTCGGCATCCGTTCCTCCCCTTCGTGCCTTCGTCGCTTCGTGCCTTTCCTCGCGGGTGTTGCCCGCGTCCCGTTTGACGCCCCTCACCCTCCGGGCTTGAATAAGGTGCAGCGCCGATCACGCCGCACGCGGGCCCGTAGCTCAGCGGTCAGAGCAGGCGACTCATAATCGCTTGGTCGTTGGTTCGAATCCAACCGGGCCCAGTTCAACACGAGCGCAAGCGCGGTACTGGCGCGAGCCGGCTATTTTGTCGTGACGCCAGTGCCATCCGCGGAAGATGGCCATTCAGTTTTAAGGGCAGTGTGGCACCGAAAGCGTTGGCAAATCAGGGCGCTGCGGCGGATTCCCGAACACGAATTCTTGAAAACCGCCGGTTGTTTTCTTGAACTGACGACACATTTCAGATAAGATGCGGGCCTCAGGGCTGGAGGCGTGCAACGGCGCCCATTTCGACGCTTCGCGCATATCGGCATTTTTTGAATCACGGCGCCGTTTCCTGTCCACCCCGGCTCTGTGGAGTGCGTGTTGATGCACACGCAGTCCTTTCACGACCGTGATCGGCGAATCCGACGGGGCTGCCGCCTCTGCCGCGGGTCACCACACCTTCCTTCGCACCATTCAGCGCGCTAGACCGTGGGCCGCGGCGCGCGCCGCACCGCCCGGAATACGGAATCCCTGGTTCGCACCCCAAACTCGGAGGCAGACGCATGTTCCCGAAAACCTGGTTGCGTATTGGGATCGGTGTCCTCACGGTGGTCGTGGCTGACGCACCGGCCGCGCCGATGGGATCGGAGGTGACCTATCAGGGCCGTCTCGAGGACGGCGGAAGTCCGGTGACTGGGCAGGTGGACTTGCGGTTCACGCTCTACGATGCGCCCGCCGCGGGCAACGTCGTCGGGGCAACCGTCATCTTCGACGGACAGGGCGGCAATGACTTGCCGGTGGTTGTCACAGACGGGCTGTTCACCGCGGCGCCGGACTTCGGCGCGAACGTCTTCGACGGCACCGCACTCTGGCTTCAGATCGAGGTCCGCAACCCGCACGATCCCGCCGACCTGGCCCCCTACACGCCGCTCGATCCGCGCCAACCCATCACCGCCGCGCCCATCGCGCTCCAGACTAAGGGTCTCTTCGTCGACGAAACCTTCGGTAACGTTGGCATCGGCACGTCCACGCCGATGGCGGGTTTGGAAATCAACAGAGGCACGACCAACAACGTCGCGCTGCGCGTGACGTCATCCGGTCCGGGATGGGGGTCAGGCATCCGACTGAAAAACACCGCCGCGCCCAATGGCCGCGAGTATGGCCTGTTTTCCTCCCCCGATGGCAAGTGGGTCTTTGATGACCCAACCGCAGGGGCTGCCCGCATGGTCATCGTTCCGTCCGGCAATGTCGGCATCGGAACGTCGGCGCCGAGCGCACGGCTCGACGTGGTGGGCCCGACCGAACTCAACGGCGATGTGACCATCAACAGCAACCTGACGGTCGATTCGGATGCACTGTTCGTGAACGGCGCCAGCGGCAACGTCGGCATCGGGACGACCGCGCCGACTCACAAACTCACCGTTGATAACCTTGTCAACGAAGATGCACTGCGCTTGATCGGGCCCGAACAGTTGGGCGCAGGCGCGCGGCTCAACTTCGGCGACAGCGATTTTGTGTATATCGAAGAGGACGAGGATGACCGTCTCACGATCTTTGCAGACGAGAGAACGGCACTGATGGGCGGAAATGTCGGCATCGGAACACTGAATCCGAGCGCACGGCTCGACGTGTTGGGCACGACCGAACTCAACGGCGATGTGACCATCAACAGCAACCTGACGGTTGATACCGACGCGCTGTTCGTGAAAGGCGCCACCGGGAACGTCGGCATCGGCACGACCAGCCCGAGCGCCAGGTTGCACGTGCAATCTGCCGACTTCGTCGTTCAGGTCAATGAGGGCTCTTCGACGATCGGATCCTGGCTGAAGCTGAGCAACACCAGTGCGGGAGGCAACGAATGGGCGCTGGTCTCAACCGGCAGCGAGAACGGGGAGGGAGCGGGGCGGCTGCTGATCCGTAACCAGTCGAACTTCGTCACCGGAATCATGGTCGAGCCGGACGGGGACGTGATCGTCCCGGTGCTGGAAATCACAGGCGGCGCGGACATCGCCGAGCCGTTCAATGTCAGGAGTCCCGAAACGCACGCCGAGCTGCCTGCCACCGAACCGGGCATGGTCGTGTGCATCGACCCCGAGCGGGCCGGCGAGCTTCGCCTCAGCCGCACGGCGTACGATCGGACCGTGGCTGGCGTGATCAGCGGCGCCGGCGGGGTCAAGTCCGGCATGATCCTTCGTCACGCCGAGACCGTCGCCGACGGCCAGCACCCGGTGGCCCTGACCGGCCGCGTCTACTGCTGGGTCGATGCCGACAGGGGCGGCCCCGTCGAACCCGGCGACATGCTGACCACCAGCGGCACACCCGGCCACGCCATGAAGGCGACTGACCTCGCTCGGGCTCAGGGCGCCGTTCTGGGGAAGGCGATGTCATCACTGAACACCGGCAAGGGTCTCGTCCTCGTTCTGGTTTCGCTTCAGTAGTCCTTGCAGCAATCGGAGTCAGGCCATGAATTCACAGGCATCAATCATCCGCTGCACGCTTCTCGCCGCGCTGCTCTGCTGCCTCTCGAGCGTCGCGCAGGTTTCGGCCCAGCCCCAATACCTGGACAGCTTTCACTACAAGGGCTCGCACAACTCATACGAACGCGGCCAGCATCCAACTCCAATCCCGTATACGGGATCGCGCATTCACATTGCGTCGCAGGTTCTCAGGTATAACTGCTTCACCATCGAACTCGATCTGTGCAAAAGATCCGATGGTGTGATCCGCGTCAGGCACGCATGCGCTGTGCTGGATCAGGAGTTGGACCCGAATGTGCTCCTGGCCGAATTGGTTTCGAATGAGGAGATCTTTGAGCGATTCACGATCATCAGTCTCGAGGCGCGAAACCTGGACGGC
Organism: uncultured Planctomycetales bacterium; assembly: GCA_964571825.1. Classification (GTDB taxonomy): domain Bacteria; phylum Planctomycetota; class Phycisphaerae; order UBA1845; genus CAZNDQ01. Next base: position 7,980 of record CAZNDQ010000171.1, read on the forward strand.
TGTTGCGAGCACCCGGATTGGGCACAGGGCGTCGGCCTCGCTCAGCTATTTGCAGACCTCAGAAATCTCTTGCGCCCGTACTTTCCCTTCGGCACAGTC
>CAZNDQ010000172.1:0-545 GCA_964571825.1 uncultured Planctomycetales bacterium
TCTTGCCGAGCGTAGTTCCGGAGAGGTCCGCACGTTGCCGAACATGCTTAGCGCCTATCCGGAGAAAACGGTCGGCGGCCTGTACGTGGATTTCAACATTAACCGAGACGAGGTGACGAGGTACGGCCTCACGGTGGCAGATGTTCAGGACGTGATACTCTCGGCCATGGGTGGAATGAACGTCAGTTGGACGGTCGAGGGACTTGAGCGTTATCCGATCAATCTGCGCTACAAGCGAGAGCTTCGCGACAACCTTCCGGCACTGCGGCGGACGCTCGTTGCCACGGACAAGACCAACGCGGCCAACCCCAGCGGCTTCGAGTATTCGATTCAGTTCGTGCACGCCTCGACGGCGCAGGACGGGACGGTTTCGGGCCGCGCCGACTGGGGCAGCGGCGCGCCGCAGGCCGTCTGGAGCATTAGCATGGACAGCGTCGCCGCCAGCGAGGTTCCGCTGCGCATCCTCCGCTCGAACTACCAGGCACTTCCCGAGACGGACCTGACGCTGCCGGGCGGCGAGACGCTGCAGGGCCCCCAGATCGACC
>CAZNDQ010000172.1:555-6443 GCA_964571825.1 uncultured Planctomycetales bacterium
CGACCAGTATGACTCGCTCTTCGTCAGCAGTGCCACCTTTGCCCGTTCGGTGGAGTGGACCGACGACGGAGGCGCCACCCAGCGCGTGACAGGCGCAGCGATCCTGCCGTGCACAAATACCACGCCGCTGCTCGGTACCTTCGACGCCGATCCGCCGGGCGCCGACACGCGCGGCACGCCGGGCATCAGCAGCGATTTCCGCAGTACGCAGGATTCGCACGGCCTGCAGGCGGTGCTGTACCGGCCGATGGGCGGCCTGCCGAGCGACACACCCGGCCGTTATGACACCACCGGCGTCCTCCTCTACGAGATGGACGACTGCGGCATCATCACGAGCACGCACCGCCGCAACCTCTTCCCCGGCACCGTTTACCACTGCGGCGAGAACGGCATGTGGGAGAGCAAGAGCGGCGATGACGTGTCCTTCACCAACCTCGACGGCACGCACTACTTCGGCGCCACGGCCTTCCGCGGCCCCTACGGGACAATCGCCGTGAACGGCTCGGGAAGCGTCGTCATTCCCGTTGTCTACGACTCGACCTACTTCGAGTTGGAGGCGCGCTCCGGCGCGCAGCAGGCGCTGCTCTGGAGCAACGCCATGGCCGATACGCCCACCTACTATGTCGTCGCCTATCACGGCCAGGCGTGGGACCCCGCCAACTGCTTCACGCTCGACGGCTTTGGCGACCCCAACCCGGGCACACCCGGCGACCAGGTCCCGTGGATTCTCGGTGATGCGACCGCCACCAGCGTCGCCAACTTCCCTGATACCCACGTCAGCTTCTCCAACCCCGTCCTCGACGAATACAACACCGTCTTCTTCATCGTGCCCTTCGACGACCGCCGCGACGACAACGCCGACAACAACCCCGTCGCCCTCTTCCGCGCCATCGCCGACGACCCCGACGATCCGCACTGCTGGCAGATCGACATGATCGTCGAAGAGTTCGACCGCTGGACGGACTGCAACAACGTGGAAACGACGATCACCAACATCAGCGCCGACGGCGGCGTGTCGAACTCGGTGGGGCCGTTCGGCCTGACGATGGCGACGCAGAGCCCGGCCGTAGGCACGATCGGCTCGAACGCCCTCGTCAAGGGCCTGCTGCCCGGCGTGGACGCGCAAACGCTCGATCCGCAGTCGCCGGCCTCTTCCGGCGGCCTGATCTTCAACGGCACGGCGCTGATCGACGAGACCCCGGCCCACAGCGGCACGCTGAGCGAGGTCGCCTGCAATGACAACAGCGACGATTGCGGGGTGGACTCGCTCCAGTCCTCGCTGAGCGTGGCGGTGCAGAGCGGCGTGACCTACCTGATCGAGGTGACGGCGCTCGGCTTCGACGGCACGGGCGGCGACCTCGACCTCAGCCTCGCCTGCGACGGCGGCGGCACGAGCGGCGGTGCGCAGATCGCCGCCGACGAGTGCATCGACGCGACGGTCATTCCGACCGGCGGCGCCGCGTTCAATCCGCCGCTGCAGGACACCACCGACGACACGCTCGCCGAGAGCGACCCCCTGCAGAGCTGCACGACGCTGTTCGAAGGCGGCACGGGCGGGCGCCGCAACTCCCACAGCGTCTGGTACTCGTACACGCCGGCGGCCAACTGCACGCTGACCGTCAACACCTGCGGCAGCGACTACGACACGGTGCTGACGGTGTACACCGGCGCCTGCGGCGACGACGGGCTGATCACCAAGGGCAAGACGGCCAACGTCACCAACGGCGGCGGCGGCGGGCCGTTCGTGTTGACCGACGCCTCGGCAGACTTCGTCACGGCCGGGGTGCCGCTCCGCAGCTCCGTCGAGATCATCTCCGGTACGGGCGTGACAACCGGGTTCTACGAGGTCACCGCCCGGACGGCGACGACGCTGACGCTGAACGCCAACCCGGGCAATTCGATGGCTGCGGGCGACGTCGTCTACCAGATCAACGACAACGAGTTCTTCACTCAGGTGTTCTACGTCAAGGCGTTCCAGGAATCGGCGCCGGAGCCGAGCTGCGTCTGCGGCGAACTCGCCGCCGCGCCGAACAACGTCGTGGACCTCAGCGACTTCGGCGCGTTCGCCGTTTGTTTTGGCGCGGATGTTCTGGCTCAGCCGGAGTGTGAATGCTCCGATCTGGATGCCAGTGGCACCGTTGACGGTACGGATTTCGCCACGTTCGCCACCATCTTCAGCCTGACGCCGGATGGGGTGACAGTGCCGAACTGCCTGAGCGTGGACTAGCCGGTTACGATCGGTCAGTCCGATCTGAGGCGTGAAGTCATCCGGCCGCGTCCCGTGAATCTGCGGGACGCGGCCTTTCTTTGCGCACAAAACGCGCAACCCGATTCGCATGATCCGCGGTGTTCCGCGATAGAAACTGCAATGCTCCCGACATCTACAAACTCCATGCAAGTGCAACGGATCCGCCCGTCAATGGGCTTGCCCAAGTTTGTCACCCGTTTGCCAATCCGCGCTCGGCGCCGGGGCGCAACAAAATCGCTGAAAACCTGAGTTCTGATGCGCGGTTGCCAATACCAAGTGGATTGCGCCCGAGCGCGATACAGGCGCGACAAAAAAATGCTGCCAACTTTCCCAGATTCCGCATCCGCACTGCATCGAGCGTACATTTCGCGCCTGCATTTCCATTCGCCGCGTATGCCGACTTCCGCGGCATATGTCGCCGCGCGGCGGTACGAACCGACTACCTGACGTTGCTCACAAAGGCAAGTCGAACGACGCCCCAACGCCGTAAACTCTGCTTTGGGGCTTGTCATTTCGGCAAACGATGCTATCTTGCCCGTTTCCGTTCGTCACGGCGGCGCATCGGTGCAATCGTGATCATTTACAACCGGCCTGTCATGCGCTATCCTCGCCGGAGAATCCCCTCACGATTCTGGGGTGTAAGGATTTCAAGGGCCACATAACAGGGAGTTGACGACATGGGCAGAAAAAAGAAGAAGGGCAAGCGGGGCAGACCGCGCGGCAGCCGCAACACCGGAGCGGCAACCGCCGGATCATTCATGCGGCAGGCGGAAGGCGAATGGAGCCGACTGTACGCTCAGGTAGAGCCGCAGATCTACATGATGAACCAGATTGCTCCGCTCATCGGCAAGGCGCAGATTGCAATCTCCGGCGGCGGAGTTGCCATTCGTCGGGGTCGTCCGCCCAAGGGCGCTGCCGGCGGGCGAGGTGGAACGATCCCGCAGATCATCCTTTCGACGATGCACGGCGGCCCGATGAAAATGGCCGAAATCCTCGGCGCCCTGCCGCCCGGCGTGAACCGCCTCAGTGCCAAGCAGGCCCTGCACAAGATGGGCAGCGCCGGCCAGCTCAAGAAGCTCAAGCACGGCGTGTATCAGAAACCCTGACGGCGGCGCGGGCGCCGCTTGAACATATGCCGTCACTTCCACGCCGATGACGGCGATGACCGCGCCGCCAGGTGATCAGCCGGCGGCGCGCAGTTGCCAATGCGTATCCGCCTTGGTCCCCGCAGGCGCTGTCCCCTGACGGCAGGGTCAGGGTACGATGGGTGAATGGCAGATTTGCCGCCGCCGCCGAGCGCTTCGGGCCACCCCGCCCGGCGGATGCGCCGCGACCATGTGCGCCTCGGCGTGTTGACCGCGTTGTTCGCGGCAGCCGTCGTCCTGCCACAAACCGTCTACGAGCCCTGTTTCGGAGACCACGGCGAACTGCAGCTTTGCGGCGCCGTGGCCGGGATCGCGCATCCGCCCGGTCACGCCGGGATTTGTCTACTCGGCCGGATACTGACGCTGGCGCCCGGCATCCCGCCGGCGGCAATCATTTCCTTTGCCAACGCACTCGCCGGGATCTTTTGCCTTTGGCTGCTGCTGGTACTGATCTTGGAGGCCGGCGCGTCCGGCCCGGCCGCCCTCGTGGCGATCGTCACACTGGGCATTTCGCCGCCCTTCTGGCGGGCCACGCTGGCCCCCGAAGTTTATGCTCCCTGCCTGGCGCTGTTGGGCGTTGCCGGGTGGCTGCTCCGCGCCGGCGCACGGCGCGGCGGCGTGGCGTGGTCTGTTGCGGCGGCGTTTGTACTCGCGTATGCCGTCGCCACGCGGCCCTCGCTCGCGTCATTCGTGCCGGGGTTTGTGCTGGGTGGGTGGTGGGCACGGCCTGTTGCGCGAGGCCGGTCCCGCGGCGCCCATCGCTGGTGGCCGCTCGCCGGGTTCATTCTCGGCATGCTGATCTGCATCGGGTATCTCTGGCTGCGCGATACGCCGCACAATCCATACAATTACATCGCACGGCATCCAGCGATGGAAGCGTCGTATGTGCAGGCTGCCCCGGGTGGCGAGGCGGCGAGTGCGCGGCGTATTGCATGGCTGCTCACCGGGCGGCAGTTCGCGCCGAATCTCGCGCCGACGCCCCATTCGATCGCCGGCCAGGCGCGGTGGCTATGGGGCGAACTGGACGGGCAATTCCCCGTGATCTTTGGCGCCTACGCACTGGTCATCCTCGGCGGCGCGGTGGCATTTTCGCGGCGGACACGGCGCGGCGGCGCGATCCTCGCGCTGTGGGCACCCGGTGCAGTCTTGCCGCTGCTGCTCATTCAGCAGCGCGGTGACGCGGCGATGACGCTGCCGCTGCTCTGCCTCCTGGCGTTCTGCGGCGCGCTGGGCCTCAGCACGTTGATGACGTTTCGGCCGCGCGTCGCGGTCTTCATCGCGCTGCTCACCCTGCATGTCCTCTGTCGCTGGTGGACGGCGGACGAGCGTTACTTGGCGCGCCCGGCGGACGTTGCCGCGGGCGCATTCCTGCGCGAGCATCGAGCGGCGGACGTCCCGCCCGATGCCGTCCTGCTGGCCCGCTGGAGAGAGGCGGCGCCGCTGCTCTATGAGCTGAGGGTGACGCACGACCGGCCGGACGTGGACGTGATCGACGTGACTTATCGTGATTGGCGCAACGTGTTGCGGCGCGCGGGGAACCGGCCGGTGCTGGCCCCGCAGTGCACGCAGCCGCCGCCGGACCTCGTCGCCGGGCGGGCGGGCCCGTGGCTGCGATTGCGACTGCCCGCGGAGGAACCATGAACGCACGAACCGGGCTTGCGATGGCTTGTTGCCTGCTGGCCTCGGCGTGCCGCCCGGCCGACCAGCATGCCGTTGACTCGTCGCGCCACGCGACTCCGCCCGGTGGGCAGGCAACGCCGCTCGCTGCCGCCGTTCCGGTCTCGACGGTGCGCATTCCCCTTCCGCCGGACTACGTCGTCGTGCCGCAGGTCGCGGCGGACGAGGCCGGCGCGGGTCCGCAGCGAATCGTCAGCACGGCGCCCCAACTCACCGAGATCCTCTGCGCGCTCGGCCTGCGTGACCGCATCGTCGGGCGGAGCAGCTTCTGCGATCACCCGCCGGAGATTGCCGCCGTGCCCAGCATCGGCGGGCTGATCGACCTGAACACCGAGGTCATCCTCTCGCTCGAGCCGGACCTGGTGGTCGTCTCGGGCCAGAGCCGCATGATCAGCGAGCGGCTGGCCGCGGTTCGCGTGCCGTTCGTCTCGATCCCCGACGCCAGCTACGAGGATATCTTCGCCGCGATCCGCGAACTGGGGCGGCGCTGCGGAAGAGAACGTACGGCGGCGGCGCTCGAGGTCGCCATCCGGCGCGACGTCGAACAGATTCTCGCCGAGCATCGGACGCGGCACCCGCGGCGCGTGCTGCTGCACACGGGGACGATGCCGACGCCGCCGGCCGCGCCCTTCGTCGCCGGGCCGGGCTCCTATCTGGCGGAGCTGCTGGAGCGGGTCGGTCACAAGAATGCCGCCGCGGCCCTGGGCCGGGCCTTCGGACAACTCCCCCTCGAGGAGATCATCGCCGTCAATCCCGAGGTCATCATCGAGTTGCAGCCGACCGCGGAATTCGATCCGGTCCGGGCGGCGGAGTCGCGC
>CAZNDQ010000172.1:6453-8067 GCA_964571825.1 uncultured Planctomycetales bacterium
CAGCATTACCTGCCGGGCCCGCGCGTGGCGATGACGCTGCGGGCGCTGATTCTCGCCATTCCCGACGGCGAATCCGAACAACCACGCGATCCGCCGAAATAGCGGGCCCCCTGCGGCGACGTCGCGCTGCAGCGTGTCATCGTCGCGGCCGCCCCATACAATCGCCGCCGATGATTCAGGCGACGGACCTGCGGGTGGATCGCGGACGGCGACGCGTGCTTGACGGCGTCAATCTGATGGTGCGCGCCGGCGAGTGCGTCGTTGTCGTCGGCCCGAACGGCGCCGGCAAGACGACGCTGTTGCAGGCGCTGCTGGGTCTGCTGCCACCAACCGGCGGGCGCATCGTGCTGCACGACCGGCCGTTGGCGCGCTGGTCGCGCCGCGCAATCGCGCGAATCGCGGCATACGTCGCACAGACGCACGAGGGATACATGGGGTTTCGCGTGCGCGAGGTGGTCGAGGCGGCGCGCTATGCATACGTCTCGGCGTGGGGCCGCGCCGGCGAGGACGACCTGCGCGCGGTGGAGACGGCGCTGCGCGCCTGCGATGCGAGCGACCTGACCGACCGGCGCCTGTCGGCGCTGTCGTCGGGGGAGCGGCAGAAGGTGTGGCTGGCCGCGGCGCTCGCGCAGGGCAGCCCGCTGCTGATGCTGGACGAGCCGACGACGGCGCTCGATCCGCGCCATCAGGCGGAGCTGATTGCGCTGCTGCGGCGGCTGTCGGCCGAGGGCAAGACGCTGCTGCTCGTGAGCCACGATCTCGACCTCGCCTCATGGCTGGGCGGGCGCGTGCTGGCGCTGCGCGGCGGGACGGTGGCCTACGACGGACCGGCGGGCGAGTTTCTCCACGAGCGTGTGCTGCGTGCAGTTTTCGACGCGGACTTCGTCCTGCAGCAGACGCCGGGGGCGCCGCTGCCGACGGCGCGGCTGACGGTGCCATGAAGAAAAATGCGCGATGGTTGTGGGTGCTGGCCGGCGCGATGGCGCTCACCGTCGTCATCGCGCCATGGATCGGGCGGGCCGAGATCAGTTGGGACGACGTGCGCGCCGGGTGGTGGGGCGAGCCGCAGGCCGGGGGCACGCGCATCTTCTGGTTCATCCGCGTGCCGCGGACGCTGATGGCGCTGCTGGCTGGCGCCGGGCTGGCCATGGCCGGCGCCGTGTTTCAGGCGATGTTCCGCAATCCGCTCGCCTCGCCCTTCACGCTCGGCGCGTCGAGCGGCGCCTCCTTCGCCGCGGCGCTGGCGCTGCACATGCAATGGACCGGCGCGAAATGGGGCGTGCCGCTGCTGCCGCTCGCCGCGTTCACCGGGGCGCTGGTTTCGATCATCGTCGTCTACGGTGTGGCGCGCCTTCAACGCGGCTTCTCGACCGGAACGCTCCTGCTGGCGGGCGTATCCATCGGCTTCGTCAGCTCGGCCGGCGTGCTGCTGGTGCAGTTCCTCTCCAGCGAGCCGGTGACCAACGCCACGGTGCGCTGGCTGATGGGCTCGGTTGAGGTGACGCCGACCGCCGTGCGCGATGCGCTGCCCTGGCTGTTCGTCGGTGGCGCTGCCGTCCTCTGGGTCGCCCGCGAACTCGACCTGATGCTGAGTGGTGATCTGGTCGGGGCGGG
>CAZNDQ010000173.1:0-8017 GCA_964571825.1 uncultured Planctomycetales bacterium
ATCGTCAATCGAATGAGTATAGCGGCCCGCCCCGCCGCTCAGGCGTGCAGATCGCGGTGCATCCGACCCTATGCGTCAACTGTGATTCCCGTGTCTGCCTCGTCCTCGGCCTCTTCTGCCTCCGCGTGGGCCTCACGCTGAAACGGCCGGCCCTGGCTCCCCAGCCCGCCCCCATCCGTATTCACCCGCGTGTCGCTGTCCGTCGTCTCGACGGTGAACTCCATCTGATCGGTGCGCGCAGCCTGAGTGCGGGTGGCCGACTGCTGCCGCGCAGCCTCCACCTCATCCGACTCCGCCGCCTGACGCTGCGCCACCGTCGCCTGGATCGCCGACCCGATCACCGGAGGAATGCTGCTCATCGCTGCCGTACGCTCCGCGCGCCTCCAACAAAACCCTTCCCATCTGCTTCATCTATCGGCCGTGCCCAGTCGCCCCCTCTACCCCCTTTTCAACTTGCCATTCGGACCCGCCGCCGGCAACCGGATGCCGCCTCACTCGTCACGGAGAGTCGTACCCCACACGTCGGCTTTATCGGCCGGACCATTCTTCGCCCCCTTTTCAGCGCTCCGCCTCGCCCCGGATCACGAATGGCGCTCACTCGACTTGCTTTTCGCCGATCACGCGCGAATAGATTGAGTGAGTCTACGGGGGATCATCCCGCCCGGCACGGGGGGAATTCAACCGCTGCCGCACGTGGGGAGGGCCCGCGACCGACCGTTGAACGGCCGGCCGGTCCCGAGGTGCGCAGCAATCGCAGGTCTGGGGGAAAGAACATGAAATCGCCGCTTGTCGGCCTCACGGCCGCGCTCATCACCTTGGGATGCGCCGCCACTGCGTTCGCCCTGCCCGTCGAGGTCACCATCACCGCCGACAACCACTACGCCCTCTTCACCGGCGATGTGGACGGCAACGCCCTGACGCTGATCGGTAACAACGAACTCGGTGCCGGCGGCAGCCCCGGCACCTACAACTGGTCCCTCGCCGAATCCTTCAGCTTTGACACCGACGATGATTACATTTACATCGTCGCCTGGAGCGACGATTACGTTGCCCAGGGCGTGCTCGCCGCATTCGGTATTGACGGCACCTCGGTGCTCTCGGGCGACTCTGCCTGGGAGGTCTTCGCCACGCACCTGGACATCGACGACGGCGCAGCCGTCCCCGCCACGGCAGCCGTCGGCGCGCAGATTTCACTCGCCAACTCATCGAACGGCTGGGAGCCGACTGCCGTCGGCGGCCTCAACGGCGTCGCGCCGTGGGGAACGATCGCCGGCATCGACGCCGCCGCCCGCTGGATGTGGCGCCTGGCCCCCGACCAGACCGACGCCTTCGCCCCCGGTCACGACCACGGCGAATATCTCATCTTCCGCCTGCCCATCGGCACCGATGTCCCCGAGCCCGGCACCCTCGCCCTGCTCCTCGCCCCGGCCGCGATCGCCCTCCGCCGCCGCCACGGCGCCTGATCCGCCGCGCCGGGAGTCGCTTCGTCACGGAGCTTGCCCCCGCACCGGGAGTCCCGCCGGCGCGGGGTGGCACGAGTCGGCGGGTGTGTGTTACCGAAAGGTTAAGCGGACGAAGGTATTTGGCGCGCGCGCGTTTTTTTTTCCGCGTCGCGGCGCTCGCCTTAGAGGCGCGGAGCGGGCGTGCGCACCGTAGAAGCGGACGACCTATGGAGTGATGACAAAGAGCAGCGGGTAGCGTCCTGTCGGCGGCGTGGGGACGGCACGGACCTTCTACCACAGCCGGACTTTCTCCCGCACAAGGAGAATGGGCGCGCGCTCAGCATTCCGCGCCGAATCCTGAACGCCCGGCAATCGGCGCCCTTCGACTCTCCCCACAGCTCCCCTGCTGGTCGAACGAAGCGAGATCCCGGCGCGCCGGGATCGGAATCGGGCGCAGCCCGCGCCCGCTCCCCGCCCACGAACCTCTCCTCCACCGCCGCCGCAATCATGCGCTCAGCTACGTGCCCAATGCCGCGGCGGATCCTCGTTCCGACAACTCGCCAACCACAATGAAATCGCCATCATCGAATCCCACCGCAACCCCGACCGGCTCCGCCCCGACCGCCGCTGGAATCGTGCTCACCTCGCCTAGCACCTTACTCATCGCAATCGCCGCGTACCCAAGGCACAGCGGGTACTCTGCATCAAGCGCCAATCCGCCGGGCGAGTGCGCGATGCGGTATATCTCGCCAAGAACCGCCGATTTTGCATACAGCGCACTCGGGCGCCATCCCACTTGTGCCGCCCAGTCGAGGTCATCGGGGTCGAACTTCTTCGACCCGCAAACGTGCAGGTCGGCCAGCGTTTCCCCGCCATCACCAATCGGATTGAACAGTCCGAACCAAAGTCCGCGAAGAGACTCATTGGGCCATTCGCGGAAGATGCCCTGCACCCAGCCGCACAATGCGCCGAGATCGTCATACGGCAAATTGCGGAATAGCGCCCAGTCTCGATGTGCATGGCTTGCCTCACACACGTCGATCAACTCACTCATTGACTCGCCAACACGCCGCCGCTTGCCGAGTTCACCTACAATCCCGTTGAACACTCCGCCCACATCGATGTTCATGCTAAGTCTCACTTCACCTTGCCAGCGACTCACCAGCGTCGCGTCAGAAATACGCGATCGACTCCTCATGTCGCGGTTGCCAGAGCGAATTGACAAAGGCAGCGGCCCCACCAATGTCGGGAAACAGTGTCATGCGATTGAGATTCATCTTGCTCAGCGTTGGAAGACACACGTCCCGCTCGCTGTTGGGAATGCGTATCTTGATAAACACCGCGTGCCGACAGTCGTTTTCCTCAATGCAATGTTGAGTTACATACGATTCAAGATCGGTTTCTTGCGGCATCCGAAGGAACACTCCCCCCTGACTCACCAGTCGATCGTGACCGTCCGCATCGGGCGACAAGACCCGGATCCTGTCGTCCGACTCATTCCCATGATTCTCAATCCACACCGTCGACAACATGTACACGCCGCGATACTCCGGTTCGACAAGAGCCTGTTTGGGGCCGATGCACCGCTCCTCCTCAAAAGCGAAGAAAAGCGCAACCCAGGGGGATCGGGTCCAGTCCAGTAGCGGCGTCGCCAATCCATGATGCTGTCCGAGCGCCCATAATTCGTCATTGCCTAGAACCGGCGGATTTGTGCCGCGTCGCCCACGCAGTGCGCGCCTGAATGCATCCAGATGCTCAGATTCAGTATACGGGGGACAATCAAAATACTCGGGGATTGGACGCTCAGCGAGATTCTTGCGCTTTGGGTAACGCAACCTCAACCGATCCAGGCTCGACCTGAGCGGCCATTCGTAGTTACTCTGACCTCGATAAATCCACGCTGAACCGAGGTTGAATCGCCCGATCGTCAGCTCAAAGAAGTCCTGCCACGAATCGAGTTCAATCGTCGTCACGCCGGCACGGACGCTTGATTCCTTGTACGCCATTTATCTACTCCCCGCACCCGCTCTCACACGTTCTCCGACCTTCGGCACTTTCCCCGAGACTCGGCCTGCCGTACCTTGAGGAAATGTCCTCAAGCCCGCCAGATTCGCTCCTTCGGCGCTTGTGCCTGCCCAGACCTTCGGGCATGAACGTTCCCTCCTGGTTTGACGCTCCTGCTTCACCGAGACGCTCGCACACTGGCCGCTGATCCCGGTTGATTCCGCGCCCCTTTCAGGATATCCTATCTCTCTGAAAGGTGCGAATCATGTCTGACCTCGCAACCTCCCGCCGCACGACCTTGGCAATCGCATTGGGCATCCTGACATTCTCTCCGCTGACTGAATCAGCGTTCGCTCAAGAAACGGTGTGGAGCATATATGCTGGTCAGGCAGACACCGCGGCCAAGGCCGGCAACGTCGACGAAGCCATTCGACTCTGGTCGTTGGCGCTTGCCGAAGCCGAGAAGCAGGGCAAGTTCGATTCTCGCGTCGCCGCTAGCCTAAATGCGCTCGCTCGACTGGATTTCGTGCGTGGCCGCTACGATGTCGCAAGGCCGAAACTTGAGCGTGCCTTGACCATACGCGAGCGAGCCCTAGGCCCCAACCATCCTGACATAGCTGCCACGCTAAACGACCTAGCGATTGTGCACCGAGTCCAACGCGAATACGATCAAGCCGAAACTTTGTCTCGGCGCGCACTGACCGTTCAGGAGAAGGCCACGCCTGTCGAACCGACTGCCCTCGCCTCGATCCTTGCGAATCTCGCCGCCCTGCTGGACGCAACTGGAAAACCTGAGCACTCCCAACCCCTTAGACACCGAGCCATTACGCTCCTCCGACCGGAGCATACAGATGCAGAGGATTCGCCCATCCTGCATTCGTTCCGTCTCGTCGCAGTTGCTCACCGGCTCGCGCTCCGGGGTGATTACGCGTGCGCAGAGCTGATGTTGCGTAATGCTCTCGATCTGCAACTTGCCGAAGGGTGTTCACGTGCAGACTTTCTCTATGCCGCGATGCACACCTATATCGCAGCACGTTGCGACGGCCAGTACCAGATCGAGAAGGCCGACTCCCACTACAGACGAGCCCTGGATGCATGGGAGCGGTCCGTTGTAACCGACGGCGGCAAACTGGGACGTTGGGCTGACTGGGCCGTCTATTTGGAAAGCTTGGAGCTAGGCGACGACCAGCCACTCTTTCTCGTGCGACGTGCTGTGGAAATCCGACGTGCAACCTTCTTCGAAGGCGCGAGAGAACTTAAGCCGCCTTTAGAGTGCTACGCGATGTTGCTGCTGGCTACAAGGCAGCAGTTCTGCGAAGCGTCGGCAGTCTTTCGAGAACTCGCTGCGATAAACGCATCGATATTTCCCAATTTCCCAATAACCATTTTGGCCGGCTTAAGATCTTGCATTACCTCGCGGCATCGACTCTCGGATGCGGACGATCGGAAGAGGCCACAATGCTATTCGATCGTTTGATCGACCGAACACCTCCACCAACAGACGATGATCGCCTGGCGTTCGCCCGCATTCTTGAGCATTGCTCATTCTGCATGCATCTTGGACGCGGGCCCGATGCGGACTCGCTAATACAGCGTGCGAAGTCAATACGACCTGCGCGCGCTGACCAGCAGCCCGCGACAGAGTACGCCGATGATCACGAATCTACAAGGTCCGTTTGGCACATCCTAGCGGCAGCCGATGCGATTGATGGGAACGCCGACCAGGTCATTGCTCAATGCCCGAATTGCGCCTTTGGACTCGATGGGAGCGCGAAGCATGTGTTGACATACGGCACGTATTCGATCTATTTCTGCTCTAGGGACTGTCTGCAGGCCTTTGAGGCCGATACTCACTCGATGATACTCGCAATGAAGGTGCCCAAGTCCAACTAGCGTAGCTGGTTATTGAGGCTCGCGCCGCGCTCATACAGTAGTATGTTCATCAAGAGCAGCCGCGTCTTTCCAATCTGCGGTTCACCCTTGATGCGTGACGCGGCACGGCCGCTCTTGCGCGCGAAGCGTGCGTCACGAGTCAAGGGCCGCCCGTGCACGACCGTCACGCCCGCCCGCGCGCACCGCGCCTCCGGCGCCGCCATCTCCTCGCGCCTTCCAAAGAACGGTATCTCGCGCCCAGGCCGAATCACCCGTCAACCCTCATGCTGGCCGTTCCCTCTTCACTCCGCATTCCGCAATCCGAAATTCGCAATCCGCAATTCCCAGCCGGCCCCTACATCCCCAACCGCACCGCCCGCCCTCAGATCGTGCTCAGTTCCTTTTTGCGATGATTGAGCTGCGCCTTGAGCCGGTTCAGGATCGACGAGTGCATCTGCGACACCCGGCTCTCCGACAGATCGAGCGTCGCCCCGATCTCCTTCATCGTCATCTCTTCGTAGTAGTACAGAATCAGGATCAGCCGTTCCGCCCGCGTCAGCCCCCGCGTCATCAGGTCGCGCAGGTCGCGCTTCTGCACCTCGATCAGCGGGTCCTTGCCCCGCCGGTCGATCAGTACGTCGATCTCCGTCACCTCGCGGTTGTTGTCCGTCTCGTAGTACTTCCGCGAGAGCGAGACGACCGTCACGGCCGTCGCATCCCGCACCAGCTTGTCCATCTCCTCGGGCGGCAGACCGAGCCGCTCGGCCAGCTCCTCCTCCGACGGCAGCCGCCCCAGCTCCGTCTGCATCTGCTGCGAGGCCTTCTCCAGCTTCGCCGAGCGCGACCGTACCAGCCGCGGCACCCAGTCCATGCTCCGCAGTTCGTCCAGGATCGCTCCGCGAATCCGCGGCGCGCAGTACGTCTCGAACTTCACCCCCCGCCCGGCGTCATACGAGTTGATCGCGTCCATCAGCCCGAAGACGCCCGCCGACATCAGGTCGTCCACGTCGACCTCGTCCGGCAGCTTCATGCTGATCCGCTCGGCGTTGTATTTGACGAGCGGCAGGTAGTTCTCCATCAGTTGATTGCGCGCCTCCTCCGACGGGTGCTTCCAGTACGCCGCCCACAGCGCATCGACCTGCCGTTTGTCTTCCCGGGTTCGTGGCATGATCACTCCTCCGTGAGTTGCCCCGCCATGGTGGACGGGCCCGCCGGTCCCGCCGGCCCCTTAGCCCGCACCCGCCGCCGCGGGTTTTGCCGAAACCTCCTTGCCCTGACCTCCGACCGCTTCCTTTGCCGCGGCCCCGTCCGGCGCTCCGGCCGGACCCGCCGCGGCGAATCGCGCTTCCATCTCCGCCCGCCGCTGCCCCACCCGCTCGTCGATCACCCGCTGCGCCACCCAGCCCAGCGACGCCCCGAGCAGAAAGAACAGCACCAGCGCCAGGATCGCCCGTTCGACGATCACCGCGATCGGGTTCCCGCTCCACACGCCGGCGAGGATCGCCAGCGCAAACGCAAGAAACCCCAGCGACGCTCCGACCAGACGGACCATGCGTCTATCCGTTGCCCGCGCCGCCTACAACGGCGCGGCAATGACCCGACCTTGCTCACGGCTCGCGGCGGACGGAAGGAATGACTTGATGTTGAAGTGCACGTTGCGAATCCATCCGCAGCCGATACCGGCGCCAATCCGTTGACGCCCACATGGGTCCGTTGCCCTTCGCCACGCGCAGCATACACTCAGAAGAAGAGGTTCGCCACGCGCCGCAGGAATCCGCCCGGGGCTTCCCCGAGCGCCACATGCTCGGCAACCCTGTCCGCGATCGCTCGCACGCACGCACCCGCCGGACTCCGCGGGTATCGCAGCGCCAGCGGCATGCGCTGCCGGACCGCCAGACCCACATGCTCGTCTGATAATATATAGCCAAAGTCGCGCAATGCCAAATCCAAAAATCTCGCCGCCACCCGCGACACACGCTCGTACGTCTGCGCCGCCTCGTATTTGCTCGAGCACTGGTTCACCACCAGCCCCAGCGCCGGCGCCGCGGACTCACCCGACAGCACCTTCACCATCCCGTACGCATCCGCCATCGCCGTCGGCTCGGGCGTCGCCGTCACCAGACACAGGTCCGCCACCGCCGCCATCCCCGTCACGTTGCGCGAAATCCCCGCCCCGCAGTCAATCACCAGCACATCCGTTGACCGGTCAATCTCGCTTAACAGTGCTAGCAGGCGGTGTTGCTCGAACGTAGACAGGTTCGCCATCCGCGCCAGCCCGCTCGCCCCCGGCACGAGCAAAAACCCCCCCGGCGCCTCTACCAGCACCTCGCCCATCTCGCACTGGCCCGACAACACGTGTGAGAGGTTCAGCCGTGCCTGCACGTTGAGCAGCACATCAGCGTTGGCAAGCCCGAAGTCCGCGTCCAGCAGCGTTGTCCGCAGCCCCCGCGACGCCAGGCAGATTGCCAGATTCACCGCCAGGTTCGTCTTTCCCACGCCGCCCTTGCCGCTGGTGATCGCCACCGTGGCGGCGCGCCGCGCCGACGCCCCCCCGACCAGCTCGCGCAGCCGCGCCGCCTGGTCCGCCGACTCCGTTCCACCCTGCACCGGTCTCATGCCGCCCACTCCCGTCCGCTCACGCCGACGCCGCACTCCGCGACGTCAGAATCATCCGCGCCACCTCGTCCGCCCGGCCCACC
>CAZNDQ010000174.1:0-8010 GCA_964571825.1 uncultured Planctomycetales bacterium
GCTTGTTCGCCGCGATCAGGTACCCCATGTGCCGTTGCGAGCCGTAATACCGCTCCGCCAGCCCGGCAAACGTGTCGCCGCTCTGCACGACGTGCTCGCGCGCCGACCCGCCGGCCGCCGGATTCGTCGCCGGATTCGCCGCTGCACCGGACGGAGTCGCGCCCGCCGGGGTGGCCGGCTGATTCCCGCCCGCAGTGTGCGCCGGCGCGGTCCCGACCGACGTCGCCGGCGCGCTCGTGCCCGGACGCGGCGGGTAGATCCCCGGCACGATCCCCGGCGCAGCGCTCGTCTGCTCGCGCGCATTCGCCGTGCGGGGCGTCGAGGTCGCCGGTGTCGATCCCGTCGTGCCCGTCTCTGATGTCGGCAGGGTGGACGAGGCGTCTACCGGATCACCCGTCGCTCGGATCGGCGCACCGGCGCCGCTCGCGCCTTCGCGCGCCGTCCCATTCGGAATCAGCGCCACCGTCTCCGAGCGACTCGGCGGCTGGGCCGCCGGCGAGGCCGTCTCAGCCGGCGACAGCGGAGGACGCCGGATCGGCGCGCGCGTCGCGCTCGATTCCGGCGGCGTGCCGGTGGTTGATGCGGTCCGCGCGGCCGAGTCCTCCGTCTGACCCGCCGGCCGTGCGCCCGGGCGCGATGGTGTCGCGGCCGTCGTTTCCCGCGCCGCGGCCCCGCGCCGCTCCGCCGGCGATCTGGCCCCTCCGGCCGTACCCGGGCTGTCGGGTTTCTGCGCCGTCTCCTTCGGCTTCGCGCCGTCCGCCGACGCCGATTCGCCCGTCAGCGGCACCGCCTGCTCATCGTTCGAGCGCGAGATGAAAAACCACGAGCTGATGATCACCAGCACCAGACCCAGACCCGCGCCGATTTTCATTTCCTTGGTCATGTACCCACCTCCCGCAACGGTCGCAGCCGCTGCCCCGGCCGGCCGATGCAGAACACGTGATGCGAAAAGCGTGAAGGCCGCACTGCCGGCGGTCCGCCGCGCCGCGGACCCCCGTCAGCCATCAGATTGAGGAAATAGTAAAGACCGGCGCGAACGCGGTCAACTGAAATCCGCGATCGCGCCGGGCTCAATCGCCGGCCTCGCCGTTTTCCAACCGTCCGGGCGCCGCTCCCCGGTCAGCCGGATCACCGGCCGCCGGCAGACCCGCATCCCGACTACTGTGCGCCCGTGACGATCGGCTGGTCCCAGCGCAGACGCTCCCGGATCATCAGCGCCAGCGCGACCACCACGATCACCGCGATCGCCCCCAGCCGCGCCGTCCCCGACGGCGCCGCCGCCAGCGCCACCCCGATCAGCGCGAACGCCGCCAGACCCATCACCGCGATCCGCATCAGGTGCGGATACAGCAGGATCGGCGCCGCGATCGCCACCGACGAGTAGGTGCCGATGATCACACCGATCATCATCACGTAGTTGAACCCGTGAATGCCCACCCCGCCGAAAACGTACATCACCAGCACCACCAGCAGCGTCGTCACCCCCGTCAGCAGCGTCCGACCCATGCACTGGTTGATGCTGTTGTTGACCACCGGCGCCGTGACGGTCTTCATCTTGCCCCGGTTCTCCCGGATGCGGTCGAAGATCACGATCGTGTCATTCACCGAGTACCCCAGCACCGTCAGAAACGCCGCCACCAGCGTCATGTCGATGCGGAAGTCGTAGATCATCAGCCCCTTGCCCAGGATCGTCGGCGCCAGGTACGTGCTCAGCGCCACCAGCCCCACCGCGATCGACACGTCGTGGATCAGCGCGATTACCGCCGCCAGACCGTACTGCATCGACCCGAAGCGGAACCACAGGTAGGACATGATCCCGATCATCGCCAGCCCGACCGCCAGAAACGCCTGCGTCCGCGCCTGCCCCGCCACCGACGGCGCAAACTGCAGCACCTTCTGCAGCGACTGCTCCGCCGACAGCGCCGCCTGCGTCAGCCGCAGCTCCGGACCCGCCAGATTGGCGTCCCAGTCGCCCGGGCTCTCCTCGTAGAGGAAGTTCTCGTCCACCACGACGAGCGCCACGCTCGAATAGACTGGCGCGCCCGGCGACGATGTCGCCGCCGCCGTCAGCCCCACCACCTCGAACTCCCGCCACTCATACTGCTCGTAATCCGGCTGCAAGCGCATGTCGCGCAGCCGCTTGCTGATTGACTCGATCGGCTGCGGCGGAGTGAGGTCGTCGAGCACGATCACCGCGCCGCCCCGATAGTGCTGCACGTCAAACGCCGAGTCGCCCCCGATTACGTCGCTCAGCAGCGTCGCCTCCGGCGGGATCGGCCACGCACCCGTCTCCGCCTTCTCCGCGTCCTTGCGCACCTCGAACTCCAGCGCCCGGTCGATCTTCAGCCGCTCGCCCAGCGCCGCCAGGATCGCCTCCTGCACCAGCTTCTTGTCCGTTTCCAGCGTCACCACCTCGAAGCTCGTCTCTTCGCTGCCGGCGCCCGTGAGGTCCAGCCCGCTGATCATCTGCACCCGCGCCGCCGCCAGCCGGCTCGACGCCTGCTCCAGATACCGCGCGTGCCCGGCCAGCGCCTCCCGCACCTGTTCGACGCTCATCGTCACGTCGTCCGGCACCTCGAACACCACGTCCTTGTCGCGCACCGCCAGCGTCCCGCGGGCAATCCGCGAGCCGAGCGAACCGTCGAACGACAGCTCGACCACCATGCCCAACATCGCCGGGTTCAACCCCGCCGCCGAGAGGCTGAACTGGCGCGGCCCCAGCGACGTCACTTCCGCCTTGCGCACCGCCGCCGCCGCGTCCGCCACGAACTTCGGCGCCCCGCGCTGCGGATCCGCCAGCAGCTTCCGCACGCCCTCGTCGCTCAGCGTCTCCGACTCCTTCAACTGCACCTGCGCGCTCGTCCCGCCGAGAAACTCGATGTCGTACAGGCTCGAACGGTCCTGCGCGTCGAACGCCACGATCCCCGCGATCACCAGCACCACCGAGATCGGCCAGAACACCTTGTACAGTCGCACCCAGTCCACGTTGAGGTTGTTCAGGCCCGGGAACTGCAGCATCGGAATCGACTTGATCAGGTTGTACTTGATCAGCAACATGAAGATCACGCGCGTCACGAACAGCGCCGTGAACATGCTCGTGCACACGCCGAAGCCCAGCGTCAGCGCGAAGCCCTTCACCTCCTCGCTGCCGACGTAGCCCAGAATGATGCACGTGATCAGCGTCGTCACGTTCGCATCGAAGATCGTCGAGAACGCCCGGTCGTACCCGTTCTTGATGATCATCCGCAGCGTCGATCCATTCGACTTCTCCTCCCGCATCCGCTCGAAAATCAGCACGTTGGCATCGATCGCCATGCCCACCGTCAGAATCAGCCCCGCGATGCCCGGCAGCGTCAGCGTCGCCGACAGCAGCGCCATGATCGCCAGCACCAGCAGCAGGTTCAGTAGCAGCGCCACGTTCGCAATCACCCCCGCGACCAGGTAGTACAGGGCCACGAACGCCAGCACCACCACCAGCCCGTAAATCGCCGACTGCATGCCCTTCTGCCGGTTCGATTCGCCCAGGCTCGGCCCGATGCTCTTGATCGAGATCGGGTTGGGCTTGAGCCGCGCCGGCAGCGCTCCCGCCTCCAGCGTGTTCACCAGCATCGTCACCTCCTCCTGCGAGAAGTCGCCGGTGATGATGCCCACGTCGCGAATGGCGTTGTTCAGCACCGGCGCCGTGATCGCCTCCTCGTCCAGCAGCACGCACAGCAGCTTGCCGACGTTCGGCTCGGTCAGCCGATAGAACATCGACCCGCCCGCCGCGTCCAGCACGAACCGCACCGCCGGCCGGTTCGTCTGCGGATCGCGGTCCGGAAACGCCGCGCTCAGCGACCAGCTCGTCTCGCCCGGCTTCGGATGCAGCATCACGTACCGCTCGTTCGTGTGCGCCAAGACGTAATAGCTCTCCCCGTACTTCTCCACGATCCGGTTGTCGCGCAGCTTGATCGCCTCGAAGTCCGCCAGCTCCTCCGGCCCCCGCAGATTGAAAAAGTCCACCGGATTGGCGATGCGAAACCACTGATAATCCTCGCCCGCCCGCGCCCGCGGGCCCCGCGACGCCAGGTTCCCCGTATACGTCGCAATCGGCTGCCGCAGGAAGTCCTCCTTCGCCTCGATCGTCGTCCCCGTCGAGCGATCCCGTTCCGCCAATATGCGGAACTCCAGCACGCCCGAGCTGCGCATCAGCCGCATCAGGTCGCTCGGTCCCTCCAGAAAGCCGCGGTTCTTCGACCACTCCTCATCCGCCGCCACCAGCGCCTCGATCAGCCCCTGCAGCGCCGGATGCTCCGCCCGCAGCAGCGCCAGCCGCCGCTCCTTCTCCGTCTTCGAATCCAGCTCCAGCGTCCGCGCGAGCTGCTCGAGATTGATGTTCGTCTTCATCAGCGCCTCGACCGCCGCGCCATACGCTGTGTCCGCGGCGGCGAGCTGGTCCGCGTCGCCCGATTGCGCCGCCGCCAGCCGCGCCTCGTACTTCTCCACCACCGCCTCCAGCAACGCCTTTCGCTCCGGCACCCCGCGGATCAGCCCCGCCAGCGCCGCCGTCCGCGCTTCGCCCGACAGCGACAGCGCCGACGCCACGTCCCCCCGCGTCACGTTCGCGTCCTGCAGCGCCCGCCGCGCCTTGTCATACGCTTCACGCCGCTCGGCCGCCTCCTTCGGCGGACGCGGCATCCGCACCTCCAGCCGGTTATTTCCGATCGGCCGCCACTCCAGGTTCCGCTGGCCCTTCGGGTCGATTCGCTCCTTCAGAATGCTCATCACCCGCTCCGACAGGTCCGTCCGCTGCCAGTCCTGCAGGCCCGCCGTGTCGATCTCGAACAGCAGCGAACTGCCGCCCACCAGATCGATGCCCCCCTTCAGCCGCTCGCCCGGCGGATAGATCGCCCACGCCGCCAGCAGCGTCAGCACCACAATCAACATGAACTTGCTCAACAGCTTCTGCTCTTTCATCTGTCTACCTCTTGTCGTCTTTCCTTCGTCGCGTCCCGCTGCGCTCGCTCATCGCGCCGCGCGGCGAATCCGTCTTATCCGGTTCGGAGCCCACCTCAACGTACTCGGCCCGCGCCGATCAGGTCATCCGGATCGGCCGCGTCTTTCACATTTCCTTGCCGACTGATGAGTTGCCGGTTGATCTGCTTGCGCCGCGCGTCCAACGCCGGCCGCCCGCCCAGGCCTGCGGCCCGACCCGCCCATCCGATGCGCGCGGGGCGAATCGCCGTTCGAGTCAGGGGATCAGGCGGCAGGCCCTACCGGGAACTCACATCAACCGCCGGCGGTGGGCCGCACGGCCAATGTGCTTCCTGTCCCCAGTCCGACGTGAGATCGGGTGCAACCC
Source organism: uncultured Planctomycetales bacterium (assembly GCA_964571825.1). Classification (GTDB taxonomy): domain Bacteria; phylum Planctomycetota; class Phycisphaerae; order UBA1845; genus CAZNDQ01. Next base: position 5,342 of record CAZNDQ010000174.1, read on the forward strand.
CATCGACCGCACAATCCGGCCCGTGAGGCCGCGCACCCTGCAGCTCGCATTCCTCGTGTGTGCGGAACAGACCGCTCGGCAGCGCGGGCGGCAGCGCCGTCCGCGGGTTCTGCACGCAAACGTCGCAGACGACCACCGTCCCCACGCAGGGCTGTGGCGACTGGTCGTCCGATTCCTCATCCCCGCCACCATAATCCTTGACCACCGCTTCCGCGGCCGACCGCGCCGCCTCCAGCGAGGCCCACGCCATCGCCGCCAGCACCGGCTGCGCGCACGACAACACCCCCCAGGCTGCCAGCAGCAGCGTCGCACACGCGGTTCCCGTCCGTTGCGCCTTCATGAATCCGCAAAGCATATCGTCAACCCCACTCCCGCGACAGGGCACATTCTCCCCGCGACCGTTCTCGTGTTCGCCCCCAACGCCCCTCACGCTTCATAACACCTTGTGCAATATGTCGTTACGATCATCGACGGCACAGGGCTCCGGCCCCCGCAGCGCCCCGCCGTTGCCAAGCCGCCCCGCGCTTCCGAGAATGCCACCCCGGACTCGCACCGGGCGCCGAACGACGCGCACCGCTCCCGATCGGGGAACCCCGTTGGCTCGGACCAAATCCCAATCGCCGGCCCTGCTCCTCGACGGCTCGCCCCTCGACTGGGCACGCCTCGAACCGCTCGCCGGCGCGCCCCTGCGCGTCGAGGTCGCCGACGCTGCCTGGCAGCGCGTCCGCCGCTCGCGCCAACTCTGCGAGGAGATCGCCCGGCGCCCGACCGCCACCTACGGCCTCAACACCGGCTTCGGCGCCCTCTGCACCACCCGCATCGCCCCCGACCGGATCGAGCAGCTCCAGGAAAACCTGATCCTCTCCCACTCCGTCGGCGTCGGCCCCCCGCTCCCCGACGAACTCGTTCGCTGGATGATGCTCTTCAAGCTCCACGCACTGCTCATGGGCCACAGCGGCGTCCGCGAAGAGACCCTCCGCTGTCTCCTCGACCTGCTCAATGCCGACGTGCTCCCCGTCATCCCCACGCGCGGCTCACTCGGCGCCAGCGGTGATCTCGCCCCGCTCGCGCATCTCGTCCTCCCCATGCTTGGCCGCGGTCAGGCACGCTGCGCCGGAAAAACGCTGCCCGGCGCCGACGCCCTCCGCGCCGCCGCCATCACTCCCGTTCGCCTCGCCGCCAAAGAAGGTCTCTCCCTCATCAACGGCACCCAGTTCATGACTGCCTGCGGCGCCGACGTGATTCTCCGCGCCCGCCGCCTGCTGAAGTCGGCCGATGTCATCGGCTCGATGTCCGTCGAGGCGCTGCAGGGCAGCCACCGCCCCTTCGACGCGCGCCTGCACGAGGTCCGCCCCCACCCCGGCGCGCAATCGTCCGCCGCCAACCTCCGCCATCTCCTGCGCGAAAGCGAAATCGCCCCCGCCCACGCCAACTGCGGCAAAGTCCAGGACCCCTACAGCCTCCGCTGCATCCCCCAGGTCCACGGCGCCAGCCGCGACGCCCTCGATCACGCCGCCGACGTGGTTCTCCGCGACATCAACAGCGTCACCGACAACCCGCTCCTCTTCGACAACGGCGACGTCATCAGCGGCGGCAACTTCCACGGCCAGCCCCTCGCCCTCGCCCTCGACTACGCCGCCATCGCCCTCGCCGAACTCGCCGCCATCAGCGAGCGCCGCACCTACCTGCTGCTCAGCGGCCATGACGGCCTGCCCCCGATCCTCGTCCGCGACTCCGGTGTCAACACGGGCTTGATGATCGTGCAATACACCGCGGCCGCCCTCGTCTCCGAAAACAAGGTCCTCGCCCATCCCGCCTCCGTGGACTCCATCCCTACTTCGCTCGGACAGGAGGATCACGTCAGCATGGGCGCCACCGCCGGCCTCAAGTGCCGCCAGATTCTCGAACATGCCGAAACCGTCCTCGCCATCGAACTGCTCTGCGCTTCTCAGGCGCTCGACTTCCGCCTGCCGCTCCGCGCCGGCCTCGGCCCCCGCGCCGCCCACGCCGCCGTCCGCCAGTCCATCCCCCACGTCGACGCCGACCGCGAATTCGCCGCCGACATCGTCGCCGCCACCGCGCTCGTGCGCAGCGGAACAGTTCTGTCCGCCGCCGAAGCCGCCGGCTGCAATCTCAGGTAGATTCGTCGGCCTGCAAGCTGAGCCTGGTGTCGAAGTCCGCCGATCCGAATACAATAGGGATATGCGACCCGCCGAAATCACCGCGCATCGCAAGAAGCAGCCGTTTGTCCCCTTCCGGCTCTGCATGTCAGACGGCGCCTCCTACGAGGTCCGCCATCCCGAAATGGTCCTCGTCACGCGGAGCCTGGTCGTCATTGCCGTCTACGACGGAAAGCATGATGAGCCGGACACGGCCTTCTGGTGCGACCCCGTCCACGTCGTCCGCATCGAAACCGGCAACGGCCATCGCCACGGACGCGGACGCAGACGCGGAAAGAAATGATCTTGCGGAAGGGAATCCCCGCGCCCGCGCATCACGGCAATCGCCGGAAGAACCGCTCCCACCGCGGCAGGAACCACCGGCTCCGATCGAACGACAGCACCACGCGCGACGCCCGCCCGACGATCGCGCTGCGGTCCACCAGCCCGAAGTTCCGCGAGTCCCCGCTGTTGTCGCGGTTGTCCCCCATCACGTAGTACTTCCCCTCG
>CAZNDQ010000175.1:0-7939 GCA_964571825.1 uncultured Planctomycetales bacterium
TCGCCACCTACGCTGACGGCCGGCCCGCGCGCGCCCGCCTCGCCGTCACCGGCCTCCAACACGAACTCGCCACCAGCGAGTTGGGCGCGGCCTCCTTCGAGATCACGCCCAACTCGAATCAGGTCTTCCTCTCGCTCCGCGCCACGGATGACGACGGCCTCGTCGGCCGCCGCGAAGTCGCCCTCGACGTCGGCATGCCCGGCCGCGATTTCCTCGTCCGCACCGACCGCGCCGTCTACCGCGGCGGCGACACGATGAACCTCCTCGCCCTCGGCGGCGGCGTCGAACCCGTCTTCATCGACTTCATCAAGGACGGCCAGACCTTCCTCACCCGGACGATCGACCTCCGCGACGGCCGCGGTGACGACGCCTTCGACCTGCCCGCCGACCTCTCCGGCACGATCGAAATCCTCGCCTACCGCTTCGGCCACGCGGGCCTGCCCGTGCGCAAGCGCCGCATCATCTACGTCGAACCGGCGAGCGAACTGCATCTCGCCGCCGAACTCGACCGCGCCGAATACCGCCCCGGTGAGCGCGCCCGCCTCGTCCTCAGCCTCACCGACGACGCCGGCCGGCCCACCCCCGGCGCTGTCAGCCTCGCCGCCGTCGACGAAGCCGTCTTCTCCGTCCTCGATCAGGCTCCCGGCATGGAACGGACCTTCTTCGGCCTCGAGCAGGAACTCCTCCAGCCCATCTACGCCATCTACAACTGGACCCCCAACTTCGAGACCAGCGCCTTCGACCCCGTCGATCGCAATTGCTTCGAACAGGCGCTCTTCTGCCGCACCGCCCGAAACCTCCCCGGCCGCGCCGCCGTCTTCGACGAACTCCTCAGCCGCGGCGAAATCTCGCCGCGCGTGCTCGAAGTCCTCAACAGCCCCGACCTCGACCGCCTGCTCGACGAAGGCTGGGTCTCCCCGACGCTCGCCAATGTCCTCCGCCAAACGGATCGCGCCCACTCCCTCGCCGCAACCTCCTACCCCGGCAAGATCCAGCAGGTCAGGATCGCGCGCTCCCAAACCCTCCACCTGATCAAAAGCGCCTGGCTTGCCCTTGCGCTGATCGTCGGTGCCATCAGCATCGTTGTTCTCATCATCCTGATCCCCAGAATCACGCTTGTATTGCTGTTCTTTGTCGCGCTCCCCTTGGTTGGATACATGATGTTGCCTTCTCTGAGCCGCGCCCGCGAGTCCGCCTCAGGGTCTTTCGCTCGCTCCAGCCTGCGTGGAATAGACGCTGCCCTCCAGAGTGCCGAGATCAAAGAACCCGGGCGCCCCACGCGTCCTGGCGACGAACAACTGTCCGCCGCTGCTCCCCGCGTCCGCCAGTGGTTCCCCGAAACCCTCCTCTGGCGCCCCGAGCTGATCACCGACGACGCCGGCCGCATCACCCTCGACGTCGACCTCGCCGACTCCATCACCACCTGGCGTCTCACCGGCAGCGCCGTCGCTGCCGACGGTCGCCTCGGCGCCCTCGACGCCGCCGTCCGCGTCTTCCAGCCCTTCTTCGTCGATCTCAACCTCCCCGTCGCCCTCACCCGCCACGACGAGATCGCCCTGCCCGTCGTCGTCTACAACTACCTCGATGCGCCGCAGACCGTCGAACTCTCCCTCGACACCGCCGCCGACTGGTTCGACCTCCTTGACCCGCCCGATCGGTCCCTCGACCTCGCCCCCGGCGAAGTCCGTAGCACCTCATTCACCATTCGTGCCACCCGCGTCGGGACCCACACGCTCCAGGTCTCCGCCCGCGCCGGCGCCGTCGCCGACGCCGTCAAGCGCGAGGTCGCCGTCGTCCCCGACGGCCGCGAAGTCGCCCACGTCTTCAACGGCACCCTCACCCAGCCCGCCAACCTCAGCCTCGTCGTCCCCCCGGACGCCATCGACGGCAGCGCCCGCGCTGTCCTCAAGCTCTACCCCTCCACCTTCAGTCAGGTCCTCGAAGGCCTCGACGGCATCTTCCAGCGCCCCTACGGCTGCTTCGAGCAGACCTCCTCCACCACCTACCCCAACGTCCTCGCCCTCGACTACCTCCGCCGCACCCAGCAGAACGCGCCGGACGTCGAGGCCACCGCCCGCCAGTACATCCACCTCGGCTACCAGCGCCTCCTCGGCTTCGAAGTCGACGGCGGCGGCTTCGACTGGTTCGGCCGCCCGCCCGCCAACCTCACCCTCACCGCCTACGGCCTGATGGAATTCACCGACATGGCCCGCGTCCACGACGTCGACCCGCGCCTCATCGAGCGCACCCGCACCTGGCTCCTCACTCGCCGCAATCGCGACGGCTCCTGGTCGCCCGAATCGCACCGCATGCACGTTGATCCGACGTCCGCCGGCGACGACGCCCGCCTCACCACCACCGCCTACGTTGCCTGGGCCGTCTACGGTGGCGATGCCGAAAAAACCTCCGCCGACCCCACCCGACAGTTCATCCTCGCGCATGCGCCGGAAACGCTCGCCGATCCTTATGTCATCGCCCTCGTCGCCAACGCCCTCCTCGCCATCGACGACGACGACATAACCGCGCGCCCGTACCTCAACCGCCTCCATGCGTTCAAGCACGCCGACGACAACGCCAAGGTGATCTGGTGGGAGCGCGGCCCCGGCACGCGCACGACGTTCCACGGCACCGGCCACAGCGGCAACATCGAAACCACTGCCCTCGTCACGCTCGCCCTGCTCGAGAGCGGCCAGTACGCCTCGACCGCCGGCGCCGCACTCAACTGGCTTGTCGCGCAGAAGGACCGCCTCGGCACCTTTCAGACGACGCAGGCCACCATCCTCGCCTTCAAAGCGCTGCTCGCCGGCACCGGCCGCCCCCTCGGCGCCGACGCGCCGCGCATCATCGACGTCACCCTCAACGACGCCCCGCCGCGCCGCATCGTCATCCCCGCAGATCAGGCCGACGTCATGCAGCAGCTATCGCTCAGCGCCGACCTCCGCCCCGGCGCCAACGCCCTCGCCCTCGCCGAGCCCGCCGCCACCGGCCTCGCGTATCAGGTGGACTTCTCCTGCTTCGTCCCCCACTACGCCCAACCAATCGAATCCCCGCCGCTCGCCATCGACCTTGCCTGGGACCGCACCGAACTCGCCGTCGGCGACACCGTCGCCGTCACCACCACCCTGCGCAACAACACCGCGCAGCCCATGCCCATGATCATCCTCGACCTGCCCATCCCCGCCGGCTTTGCCGCCGACGCCGCGTCCTTCGACGCACTCCTCCCCGCCGCCATCGCCAAATACCAGATCACTCCGCGCAGCATCGTCGTCTACCTGCGCGAGTTGCCTCCCAACCGGCCGCTCGTCTTGAACTACCGGCTCATCGCCACGATGCCTGTCCGCGTCACCGCCCCCGCCGCCCGCGCCTACGAATACTACGACCCCGACACCAGCGCCACCGGCCGGCCGGCGACCCTCGTTGTCACCTCGCGCGCCTGACACGCACGACCCGTTCCCGGCGCGCGAATCCCGACCGGCGCAGAGTATCCGCCCGGCGCCGCCCATTCCTCACGGCCGCGCGGCCACCCCGGCCGCCCATGCCCGCAACCGCGCCACCTCCTCCGCGTCCGCCGTCCCCGGCGCCATCCGCCCGATCTGATATTCGAGATTCCCCGCGATGTGACGATCGTAATAACTCAAATCCCACAGCACCGCCCCGTCCGCCGCCGTCCCCCCCGACACCAGCATTTGTCCGTCCGGATGAAAGCACAGTGAGAACAGCATCAATTTGAACTGCCCGAGCGAAGCCAGAAACCGCCCGCTCGCCCCGTCCCAAAGCCGAATCTCCCCGCCCCGGCTCGCCGAAACCAACAATTTCCCATTCGGATGGAAACGCATGTCAAACACCGCCTGCCGATGCCCCTCCCACTGACGCTCCAGTTCGCCCGTCCTTACATCCCACCGCCGAATGATCCCATTATCCGCGCCGGTTGCCAGCTTTCTCCCGTCGGGACTGAAGCACACCGATCGAACCTCCTGATCGTGCACCAGCGGAGTGCGATGCTCGCCGGTCGACATGTCACGAAGCACCACGGTCCCGTCGCGCGAGCACGACGCCAGCCACCGTCCGTCCGGGCTGAAGCGCACTTGTGCGACGCGCCCCTTGTGCTCGGTGAATTCCCCCGCCCACCGCCGCGCCCTCACGTCCCAGACCCTGACGACGCCGTCTTCCTCGTTGGACGCGCGTGCCAGCCACCGCCCATCCGCACTGATCGTGATGCTCGACACCTCGCCGCCAAGACTTCCCAACTCCTCAGTTTCGCCCGTCTCCAGGTCCAACCGCCGAATCGTCGAATCCAGCCCCGCACTGTACAACGTGCGCCCGTCCGGACCGAACGCCGCCGTCGTGATCACCTCGGCGTGCGCAGTCTCCTGGTATTTCAACTCCCATGTCCGCGTATCCCAGATGCGTAGCTCCGGTATTTTGTTATCCGTGCCCCCGCACACCGCCAGCCATCGACCATCCGGACTGTACTCCGCCGCATGCACACTGAAGTCGGTATCGGGCAGACGGCGCGCGCATTGTCTGGGCGCTGCCTCCCACAGGCTGATCGCCCCTTCGCTCCCTCCCGTAACCAGGGTTCGGCCGTCCGCGCTGATATCCAGCACGCTGGCATAGCCACGACGGCCGGAAAGGCTGGCCCCCGGCTCGAGCCCGCCCGGCTCGACGCGCCACAAGTGCACAACTCCGTCGCCGGAGGCTGTCGCCATCGTCGAGCCGTCAGGCGCGAAGCAGATGTCGCCGATCGCCTCCCGATGAGCGCCTTCGATCTCTGGCGATTTCGCCCACGTTGCGGAATCCCAGATCGTGATTGTATTACTATAACTCCCCACCAGCCGCCCGCGCCCGGGGACAAATCCCGCCCGGCAAACCGCCTTGGCTCGGCCCGCCTGCCCCAGCACATGTTGCAACACTGGCTCCGCTGACGCAATCCGCCACACTCCGATTTCCGCCCGGTCGTTTACCGCGGCAACCAGCGCGCCGCTCGTATCCACCGACAAGCCGCCCTTCTCACCGCCAAACTCAATGGGTTCGCCCGCCGGCCGGAGTTGCTCCGCCTCCCAGAAACGAATGGCCCCGTCCACCCCGGCTGACGCCACTTTCTTTCCATCCGCGCTGTACACCACATGCCGAACGTCGCCCTCGTGCCCCGTGAATGTCGCCACACATTGACCATTGTATACATTCCATATTCTCACCTGCCCTTCAGAATCCCCCGCGGCGAGCCGCGTTCCAACCGGATGAAAGCAGATGGAATATATTACCTCACATTGGGCGTCGATTGTTCGCAACGGCTTTCGGGATCTCGCCTCCCACAACCTGATCGTGCCGTCCCGACTCGCCGACGCAACCACGTCGCCTGTCGGACTGAACCGCAAGCAACTCACCGCGGCCCCATGTGCTGCCCAGGTCGCCAGACACGGCTGCTGCGAATACAGTTCCCACAACGCCCAATACGTCGGTGAGGGATGGTCCTCGGCTCCCTCCGTCGCGCGCACCCGCCGCCCGAGGTGCTCCCGCCAGAGCAGTTCTTCCGCCAGCGCCGTGCTCCCCGTGTACCCCGCCGTCCGCCCGCGCTCGATGCGGCTCTCGCTCAGCGCTACCCCCAATTGCGCAGCATTCTCGTTCGCCCGGTTCCGCTCTTCCGTCGCCCGGTGCGCCAGCACCGCCATCGCCACCGCCGACGCCGTCACCAGCGCCACAAACCCCAGGCCCCCCGCAACGGCCCCTTTGTGCCGCCGCGCGGTCTTTCTCAGCACGTACCACGTGCTATCCCGCTTCGCCTCGATCGCCTCCCCCGCCAGAAAATGCTCCACGTCCTCCCGCACCGCCTCCGCCGACTGGTACCGCCGGTCCGGCTTCTTCGCCAGACACTTCAGCACAATCGTCTCCACCTCATCCCCCACCCGCCGATTGTGCCGCGACGGCCGCTCCGGCTCCGCCTCCACCACTGCCCGCAGCGCCTCCGCCAGCGACCCGCCCATCGCATACGGATGCCGCCCGGTCAGCATCTCGTACAGAATCACTCCCAGCGCATACACATCCGTCCGCGTGCTGATCTGCTCCGGATCGCCCTGCACCTGCTCCGGCGCCGCGTACGCAAACGTCCCCATGAACTCCCCCGGCCGCGTCACGTGCAGGTCCGTCGAAGGCACGTCCGAATCCATCGCCTTCGCCAGCCCGAAGTCCAGCACGTGCGGCTCCCCCTCTCCATCCACCAGGATGTTCCCCGGCTTCAGGTCCCGGTGAATCACCCCCCGCCGGTGCGCATACTCCACCGCGGCGCAGATCTTCAGAAACAACCGCAATGCGCCCTCGATCCCCGCTCCCTCCCGATCCGGCCCCAGCGCCCGTCGCAAATACCGGTCCAGCGGCAGCCCCTCGATATGCTCCATCGCAAAGTACAGCCGACCGTCCGATGTTTCCCCGCTCTCGTGCAGCGTCACGATGTTCGGATGACGCAGCCCCGCCACCACCTCGATCTCCCGCTCGAACCGCCGCTTACGCCGCGGCGCAGCCGACTGATCCGCATACAGCGTCTTCAGCGCCACTGTCCGCTTCGTCGACTTCTGCACCGCCCGATACACGATCCCCTGACCCCCGCGCTGAATCTCCCCGACGATCTCATAGCCCTTGGCGAGGTCGGCGGGCGGAGTGTGCGCCGGTGCAGCCGGCGACAACGCCGACTTCACCCGTTCCGGATCGGTCGACAGCAACTCCCTCAGCATCGCATCGTTGGCGCGAATTTGCTCCAGCCGCGCCCGACACCGTGCGCAGCCGGCGATGTGATCCTCCAGTTCGGCCGAGAGAACCCCGGCCGCCCTCTCTTCGAGCGTTTCGATGGGCAGGCAGTCAGACATGATTGACTCGCGACAGGACGCGCGCGCCGCACACGCGCAGGAAAAAGCTCGCCCCGGCTGCAACGCTACTCAACCTCGTATGCGGCGCTCAGGTCAGCAACAATGCTGCGGAGACGCGCCAGGCACCGGTGTTTCGCCAGATGCACCGCCCCCGCGCTCATGCCCAATTCCTCCGCGACTTCCTGCGGAGTTCGTCCCGCGATGACCAGAAGCTTGAACGCCTCGAGGGACTTCGGGTTCGACCGCGTGTTCGCCGACAGCAATTCCAGCGCCCGGCACAGTACCGCCTGTCGCGCCTCCTCATCCCATATGCGGCTGAGCTGTTCCTCATCTTGCAGGTTGGCCAGCGCCGAATCTCCGCGAACCTCATGCCGGCGGAAACGCCTCCGCCGCGAGTCCGCGATCCGGTGCCGCGCAATCCCGATGATCCACGACCGCAGCCGACCCCGCGTCCGGTCGTACTTGCCCGCCCGAAAGTCCTGCACGAACTGCGTCAGCACCTCCTGTGCTACGTCCGCCGAGTCGTCCTCCGACAGCCCCAGCCGCCGCGCAAAGCCGAGGATGATCGGCCGGTACCGCCCATCAAACTCCCCCCACACGGCCGCGTTCACCGGATCGCCCAGCCCCTCCAGCAGCGCCGTCGTCGTCATCGACGCAGATGTACTGAACATCGCCCCGCATTCCAGATGTCTGCCCGTCTACCGAATCACGAAACGCAACTTATGACCGGACCCTCATCGTACCGGGCCGAAGCAAGAAAATCTCTCGTCCACTGCAATTTCCGCAGTTCTCGCGCCGCATGGCTGGGTGGCGGTGCTGGTCGGGGCACCGTCGGGACTCGCAATCAAGGGCCAGGCACCAACAGGTTTCGCCGGTTTCTCCGCGCCGACGTCGGCGCGGTTCGATCCGGGGTCTGTAGCTAAGGAGGAAGATTGACGCCCGCACAGTAAGGTGCTTGGCCCGCACGCGATCTGGACATCGCCCTTGCACGAGACCGGAGTGATCTTGCCGTGTGTTTGTCCACCACACCGCCACGATGGTTCACAAACAACCCAAGGAGCTTGGCATGAAACGCAGGA